>CAJBHN010000975.1 GCA_903952805.1 uncultured Myxococcales bacterium
CACCGAGGCCCGCTGCGGCCGTGGCGCCGCGGCCCGCGCCGGCGGCGGCGACCACGTGGACGGCTCCGCCGCTGCTGTCGCCGCCACCCCCTCGTGCTGCTGCGGCGGCGGCGGCCGCCGCGACCTGGGAAGTCCTGGCGCGACGCTGGGCCCTGCCAGATGGCTCGGCCATCAGCGTCGCCGTCGTCGTCGACACCTATTACGGCCGGGTGCAGGGCACCGCCACCCGGGACACGGGAGAGCTGCCCGCCGCCGTCGAAGCCGTCAACGATGCCATCCGTCGCAAGGGGCTGCCGGCGCTGCTGCGCGTCGAGACCCAGGGCATCAAGAGGGCGGTGTTGCTGGCCTGCCCCGACCTGGAAGTGCACGTCGGTCGACCCGGTCCGTTCGCCCGGCGCCTGGCCCGCACCACCCGCCCGCCGATGGAACGCTCGCGCTGACGGCGGCGCTGGGTTGCGCTTGGTCGAATTCGCGCACGGTGTGAACTGAGACACAGACAAATCTGAATTGTGCACGGGCGCTACTGTGGCCCGTGCCCCTTCATATCCAATCCCATGGCCTGACCGACGTCGGCCGCCGGCGCAAGAACAACGAAGACAGCTTCCTCGTTTCTGACGCCCTCGGCCTCTACATCGTCGCCGACGGCATTGGCGGCCACAGCGGCGGTGAGGTCGCCTCTGCCGAAGCCTGCGACCAAGTGTATTCGATGGTGAAGCGGGGCAGCGCCGCCATCCTCGCCTGCCAGCACAAACCGACCAAAGAGAACCGTCGCGCCGTCCGCCGCCTCGTCGAGTCGGCCATCCAGGCCGCCACCTACATGATCTTCGGCCTCGCCGACCAGGACCCCGCCCACAAAGGCATGGGCACCACCATCTCCTGCCTGCTCTACGTCGGCCCCAACGCCTTCATCGGCCAGGTCGGCGACTCCCGCGTCTACGTGCTGCGCGACAACATCCCGACCCAAATCACCGAGGACCACACCCTCATCAACGCCCAACTCAAGGCCGGCAACATCACCGCCGAGCAGGCCAAGACCGCCACCTACGGCAACATCATCACCCGCGCCGTCGGCATCAGCGAACACGTCCACGTCGACGTCTTTGAACTCGTCTGCCTGGCCGGTGACCGCTTCGTCCTGTGCTCCGACGGGGTCCACGGCTACCTCGACACCGACGAAGAACTGGTCTCTCTGTGCGCCAACCGCAGCCGACAAGACTGCGCCCAGGCCCTCATCACCCACGCCCTCGCGCGCGGCGGCAAAGACAACGCCACCGCCCTCATTGTCGACGTCGAAGGCGTGGACGACGTCGGCGTGGGCCTTGCCGTCGGCGACGTTGACGACGCTGGCGCTGACGGTATCGACGTCGATATCGACGCCTGAGCCGCCCGTCACCACCCACCGTCAGCCGGGTGGTTCAACACCCGGCAGGCACGGTTGACGCGCGCTGCAGACCGCCTCCACATGCGTGAGCAGCTGCTGATAGCGACGTCGATATGGCAGCGGCGTGCGCAGTGGCTTTGGCTGCAGCCTGATGGCCTCCTGCAGGTGGGAGCGCGCGTTGCCCCACGCCTCCAACCCGACACACAGCTGGGCCATCGCCACATGCATCACGTAGCCCGCTGTTGAGGGGCCGCCGTCGCCGTCGCCGTCGCCGTCATCGTCCACGACGTCGTCAGCGAGCCGACTCGCGAACAGCCCGTACACAAAGTGCTGCACCTCGGCGCGTTGGTCGACGAAACGGCTGACGAACTGCTCGGCCACCTCGCGCAGCACGAGCAGCACCAACAGTTCGGCGTCGTCATTGCTCCCGCCGGGCGACCGCCGATTCGCTGCCACCAGGTCCTGCATGACCGGCTCGACACAGCCCCCACCCAGCCGATGGCGTGCGCGCCACGCCAGCGCGCAGGCCTGGGGAGCCCGCCAATGCCACGTCGGCGCTCTTGGAGGAGCTTTGGCCACGCGAGCCGCCAGCGTGCTGATGGCTTCGTCGACGACGCCCATGAACACCGCGTCGTCGGGCCAGTCTGCGTGCTTGGCTTCGACGGCGCGGGCCACCAGCACGAAGGTGTCCAGGGCCCGAGTGCGGGCGACGTCGTGCTTGGCGTCGTCGGTGTCGACGTCGGCGTTGACGTCAACGATGCCCGCAGTGTCGTCGAGCCATCGCTTCAAGCGGGTGGCGACATCGTCGACCGCGTCGCTCGGGCTCGCCAGGTCATCATGCTCGCCCGCGGGCTGGCCACGGGGCCACGGCATGGCGAGGGCCAGCACCGGCTGCGAAGCGACGCCGGCGCGGATGCGCTCCTCGCCGGCGCGGGCCCACTTCTGCACCAGCGCCATCGCCTCGATGCCGTCGTGGTCGTCTGGATCGACATGGCCCGCCGAGCCAGCCAACCGGACCTCGCGCACGTTCACCACATGACCCGAGGGCGCAGCACGCAAATTTGGGTCGGTGGAAAACGAGTACTGGGTCTTGGCCACGCACACCGGGTAGTGGCCGTAGCCGTCTTGCTGTAGTTTGGCAATTTTGGCCCGCACCGCAGCGTCGGCAGAGATGTCGGCTGCGCCGTAGACCTGGGTCGCAATGGCTTTCATTTTGTCCCACAGCGTGTCGGCGTCTTCATAAACATAGCGCATCTTGGCGGTGCCAGACTCGACCATTTGCACCACGATGCGCGCCAGATCTTCGGCACCAGCAGAACCTTGCGACCAGTGTCGCGCCACCACCAAAGGCACACC
>CAJBHN010000976.1 GCA_903952805.1 uncultured Myxococcales bacterium
CGCCGTGCCCGCGCTGGGCGGGATTTTGTACGGGGTGCAAAAGGAACGCGCGGCGGCAGACCGAAGCTGAGCGCCCAGGATGCAGCCGTGCTCGCAGGTGTGGCACGGTGCGCTCATGTCGCATCGAGACACACGTCGCCTCCATCGCCGCCTTCGTCCCCTGCTGGTTGGCCTCCTTGGGACCGCGGTGGCATTGGCCACCTTGACCAGCGTGGCCGCCCACGCGGCGCCGACGCCGGCCCCGCTGTCGATTCCGACGGAACGCTTTGCGCTCAAAAATGGCCTGACCGTCGTCCTCGTCGAAGACCACGCCGTCCCCCGGGTCCATTTGGGTCTGCGTGTCCGCACGGGGTCCGCGTTTGAGACCCCGGGCCGCACTGGTTTTGCCCATCTCTTCGAGCATCTGATGTTCGAGGGCAGCAAGAATGTGCCCGAGGGCAAATTCGACGAGTGGCTCGAGGCTGCTGGCGGCACCAACAACGCCTGGACCAGCGAAGACGCCACCTACTACTACGACGAGGTTCCGCAAAACGCTCTCGAGCTCATGCTCTTTCTCGAGAGCGACCGGATGGGCTTCTTCGCCGACACCCTGAGCGCCGGCCTCGTCGATGGCCAACGCGATGTCGTCAAGAACGAGAGGCGCCAAAGCTACGAAAATCGTCCCTACGGCATGGCGTCGTTGGCGTCAGCTTCATTGCTGTGGCCCAAGGGGCATCCCTATTCGTGGCCGGTCATCGGTTCGATGGAGGACCTGAGCGCTGCCAGCGTCGACGACGTCAGCGCCTTCTTCAAGACCCATTACGCTCCCGAGAATTGCATCTTGGTGCTGGTGGGTGACTTCAACGCCAGCAGCGCTCGCGCCCTGGTGCAGAAGTGGTTTGGCGATGTTCCTTCTCGCGGTGGCCGCCCGGCCCCGGTGCCCGCACCCGTGACGTTGCACGGCGAGAAGCGCGCCATCTTCGAGGACGACGTCGAGTTGCCCCGGCTCACCATCACGTGGCCATCGGCGCCCATCTATGCCGCCGACGACGCGCCACTTGACCTGTTGTCGTCGGTGCTGGCGGGTGGCGAATCCTCGCGCCTTGTCAAACGGCTCGTGCACGAGCTCAGCCTCGCTCAGAGCGTCAGCGCCAGTCAGGGTTCCCGCGAACGCGCCAGCGAGTACAGCATCGATGTCGTCGCCTTTCCCGGCACCAGGTTGACCGACATCATCCGCGTTGTTGATGAAGAAATTGCCCGCATCGTCCGAGACGGCCCCGACGTCGGCGAACTCGACCGCGCCAAGACGGTGATGCAGACCGACATGGTGCGCTCTCTCGATTCGCTGTCAGGCAAGGCTTCGCGCATCGCCGCCTGGGCCATGCTCACCGGCGACGCCGACTACGCCGAGGAGGACCTTGCCCGCTACCGGCAAACCACCGTCAGCGACGTCAAACAGGCCGCCGCTCGCACCCTGGGCCCCGGTCGACTCGTCGTCTCCGTCGTCCCGGTCGGCCATGTCGACCTGGCCGTGAAGAACAAAGTCCTGCCTGCATTTGGAGGCGCCCGATGAACCGCCGTCTTGTGGATATCGTCGTCGTCATGTTCGGCGCCGTTGCCAGCGCGGTGGCCATCGTTGCCAGCCCCGTCTTGGCTGCCGTCGATCGGACCGGACCACCGCCCCTGGCGGCCGTGTCGCCGTTCGTGTTGCCTGCACCGCAGACCTTCACGCTGAAAAATGGCCTCAAGGTCCACGTCGTCGAACGGCGCCGGGCACCGCTGGTCGACGTCGTGGTCAGCGTCGGTGGCGGCGCCCTGGGCGAAGCCGCTGGTCGCGAGGGTCTGGCGACGGCCCTGGCGGATCTGCTGACCCAGGGAGCCGGCGACCGTGACGCCTTCGCCTTTGACGATGCCGTCATGGCCATTGGCGCTCGAATGGAAGCCAACGCGTCGTGGCAAAGCACGACGATTTCGGCCCAGGCCTTGAGCACCCGCGCCGATGAGATGCTGGCCTTGCTGGCCGACGCCGTGCTGCACCCGCGCCTGCACCCAGACGATTGGGCCCGCAAGCAAAAGGAGCGCCTCGGTGAGCTGGCCTACCTGCAAAGCGAACCTCGCACGTTGTCGTCGTTGGCGGCCGCGCGCGCACTGTTCCCTGAAGGGCGCCAGGGCATCGGCATCATCGGCACTCCCCACAGCGTCAGCAGCATCGACATCGACGCCATTCGCGCTCAGCACACCGCAACCTTTCGCCCCGACAACGCCTTCGTGGTCCTGGTCGGTGACATCGACGCCAAGGCTGCCGTCGCCGGGCTGGAGCGGGCCCTCGGTTCGTGGACAGCGCCGACTACGCCGCTGCCGACGGTGGCGGCGCAGGAACCAGCCCCCCTGAGTGGTGTGTCGGTCGTGCTGCTCGACAAGCCGGGTGCTCCCCAGAGTGTCCTGCAGGTGGTGGCGCCCATCCCTCCCGACGTCGGCCCCTTCGATGCCGCCGCCGGCGTCATGCAGACGCTGCTGGGCGGCTCCTTCACCTCCCGGCTCAACGGCAACCTGCGCGAGAAGAATCAGTACGCCTACGGCGCCGGCTATTCATACGACACGTCACCAGCCCACCGCTCCCGGGTCAGCACCAGCGTCAAGTCCTCGGTGACCATCCCGGCCATCCACGAAATCCTCGCCGAGCTTGAACGAATCCGCCTCCCGGCCACCGTCGAGGAACTCGATCGAGCCCGCGCCTACGAAGCCCTCACCTTCCCCGCCGTCGCCGACAGCGGCGCTGGCCTCGCCCGGGCGTGGGCCTCTTGGTTGGAGCTCGGGGTCACCCCCACCGTCGTCAATGGCTACATGAAGGCCGTCCTCGCCGTTGATGCGCCGGCGCTGCAGGTCGCGGGCGCTCGGCTGGTGGACCCACTGCACGTCACGATCGTTGTCGTTGGTGATCGCCACAGCCTCGAAAGCGAACTCGGGCGTTTTGGACCCGTCAAAGTCATGAGCGCCGTCGAGCTGCTGCCGGCGCCGTGAACCGCTGCGTCGCGACCGTCGCCATGGCTGCCGTTGCAGCCCGCGCTTGCATCACTGATCGCGTGGTGGTCACCGATGCGCATCGCGCCGTTGCCGACCGACGGTAAAGGCAACGACGGTGACGACGGTGACGACGTTGATCGTCACCTCAGCCTGGCAGCACCAGGCGCCGGACCTGCTCTTCAAGATAGCGATGCTCACCCAGGTCGAAGCCGGTGCTGCGCACGATGACGGAGCCTGCCTCATCGAGCAACACGGTGGTGGGAAGGCTGACGACGCCAAAGCGCTCACGGACCACCGCGTTGCCGTCCCACGCGACCGGGAATCGCGGGCGCTGCTGAGCCCAGAAGCGGCGGGCGGCGACGGGGTCGTCGGCGACGGAGACACCGATCATGTCGAGGCCGTTGCCCATGAAGGTGCGGTAGAGCTGGTCGAGATGGCGAAAGCCCACCCGACACGGCACGCACCAGCTGGCCCAGAAGTCGATGACGGTGGCTGGCCGCCCGAAGATGGGCAGCGGCGGGTCGGCCGCCACGGGCTGCCCGTCGAAATCCAGCAAGCCGCCAAGGGGGCGGTCGGCGTCGCCAGCGTGGTCGTCAGTCACGGGATCGGTGGCGCAGCCGCCAGCGACACCCAACAGACCCAGGGCAGTCAGCGCCGACATCGACGCCGTCGTCGACAACCATTGCCGCCGCGACCATCGCGCCGTGAAGCCATCTGGTCGCCACGGCTTCATGGGCGCAGTCCCTCGAGCAGGCGGGCATGAATGCCGCCGAAGGCCCCGTTGGACATGCAGAGCAGCACCGCGCCACCGACGCCCCGCGCAGCGCTGGCGCGAGCCACCAACACGAGTTCATCGACGCTGCTGTAGGCCTCGGCGTCCTTGCCGCGCGCCCGCAGGTCGACGACCAGCTGGGGCACATCGAGAGCGATATCCGGGTCGAGGTTGCGGCCCGGCGGCGCCAGCAACACTTTGTCGGCGACGTCGAAGGCGCGGGC
>CAJBHN010000977.1 GCA_903952805.1 uncultured Myxococcales bacterium
CGCGCAGCCATCCATCTCCGACGACTTCTAGCGAGGAGCCCACCTCAGCCAAAGCCAACGCGGTCGACCGAGAGGTGCGACCGCGTTGGCTTCTCCATCCGGTCGCCACCACCACGGCCCCCTGCAGGGCCGAAGGAGCGACCCATGACCATCGCGAGCACCACCGTCACCACCGCCGCCACGCAGGTGCAGGCCGGGGAACATGTTCCCCTCGAGCCCTGCACCTACCGGGTGGCCGACCAGAACCTGCGGGGCCTTGTCGAAGCGCTGGAACGCCTCAACAAGCGAGCCACCCGCCTTTCGGTTCCGCTCATCCGCTACACCGTCGGCGAGGTCGTGGCCGTCCCGACCATGAAGGACAAGGAAGGCAACGTCACCGCGTGGCGACAGGTCCACCCGGTCACGCTCTTTCCCGAGCGCATCAAGCTCAAAGGTTGGTCCCTCGCCGCCGTGCTGGAGGGCGTCTCTGACGAGGTCATGGTCCGCTGTGTGCCCGGCGTGGTGGTCGATCCCAAGGCACGCTCCCTCGACCCGTCGTACTGCGACCATTGCCGAACGAGCCGCAAGCGGACCGAAACGTTCCTGCTGCACCACGACACCGGGGCCACCAAGCAGGTGGGCCGCCAATGTCTCAAAGACTTCCTGGGACATCAGGATGCGGGCTCCATGGCCGCATACGCAGAGATGGTCTTTGAGGCCATGGCGCTGGGCGACGACGCCGACGACAGCCGAAGCACCGGCTCTGCTCGCCAATACGCGGCCGTCGGTCGCTTCCTGCAGTTGGTTGCAGCCGTCATCCGGCTGGACGGCTGGGTGTCGTCGAGCGCGGCGAAGGCAGGCGGCAAGGCATCGACAGCATCGGTCGCCCAGGCCGCCTATTGGGCCAAGGCGTCGGCCATGCAGCGCCACTACGCCCCCACCGACGAAGACGTCGCCACCGCAGCCGCGGCCCACGCCTGGGTTTCTGAGGCATTTGGCGGCAAGCCCGTCGAGCAGCGCTCCGACTACGAGCACAACGCCTGGCTGTCGGTCCGCGGCGAGGTCCTCGGCGACAAGCACGCCGGCCTCGCGGCCTCCGTGGTCGCCGCCTGGCTCCGCCACCAGGACTCCCTGCGCCTGCAGGCACTCGCGGGGCGTGTGAAGCCCGTCGACGCCTGGCTGGCCACCGTGGGCGAATGCGTTTCGTTCTACGCGACGCTCCTGACGTCCAAGCGCATCGATGGTCTCTACGGAACAACCACCATCCACCGGATGCTCACCCGGGACGGCGTCACCGTGGTCTGGTTTGCCTCCGGCGACGGGCTTGGGAGCGTCGAAGACGAGGGCGAGCGCCTCTTCACGGCCACCATCAAGCGTCACGACGAGTTCCGGGGCGCGAAGCAGACGACGGTCTCCCGCCTCGTCGAGGCGAGGGACGAGGCGAGGACCACACTGGAAGCGAAGCTCGCAAAGCCAGCGAGACAAAAGAAGCCGCGCGCCACAGCGACCCGGAAGCTGTCGTCCCAGGATCAGCGCCTCGCCGGCTGAAGCCCCCTGAAGCCATGCGCCAGGACTGAAGGCCACCACGCCCATCACCGATGCGTCGGCCCCTCCCTGCGGGAGAAGGGGCCGACGCATTTCCGCATCGACCTCCCACAAACCCAACCGTGGAGCAGGAACCGATGCCAGACACCATGCACATCTTTGGCGAGACGCTGCCGGTCACGAAGCTGAAGCGACTCCGCTCAACGACCCTCGCAGCGCTGCTGCGACGTCGACCTGACCTGACCTGCAAGCTGACGAGCGCCTTTGACGGCATGGTGGATGGGAGCACGCCTCGCAACGAGGTGGTCAGCGTCCCCTGGGTCATCGACCGGGTCCTGACCCACACGCGGACCCTCAGCATCTACCAGACCACCCGCGTGGGGGCGGCGGTCATCTGTGCCTCAAACGCCTCGTACAGCGTCGACATCTACGACGCCGAAACCAACCGGCGTGCGCTGCTGATTCAAGACCTGCCACACGAGCGCCTGCCGGGGGGGACGGACACCTTCATCCAGAATGCGCGGGGCTACGCGATGGTGTGGGGTGTTCTTCGGACCGCCCGCATCAACCACCTGAGCACCAAGGTGGACGGCCTCGACTTTGACGAGGAGATCGAGCGACTGCGCGCCCTCACGGAGTTCGACGAGATTGCGGGCTACCTCGACCATGTCGCTGCCATCGCGCTGATGCCTCGCCCGCGCACTCCGACACCAAGCGGCACCGGCTCAGCAACTTCCAGCCCACACCCATGACCCAGGACGCGAAAGCGCTCGCCCATCGCCATGGGGCCAGCGCTTCTGCGCCCTTTGAGCCCACATGCCGCCCACACGGAGCAACCACCGCCCACACGGAGCAACAACGATGATGCACAGCCGTCGCCGATTTTCAGTCGATGTCGTGAAAGACATCCCAACGATGGCCACCAAGCTGGCCGACCACAGCTGGTGCGCGTGCCAAGGCTTTCGCCTCGCAGACACGCCGCTGCTGCTGCTGAACGACAGCACCGGCCCCGACGGGGCCCAGGAGTTCGCGGTCTTTGACGTCGTGCGTGGCGTGCAGACCGAGTCCATCACTGTGAGCTGGATGACGAAGGAGCGCCTGACGGCGTTCTTTCACCGTCACCTGGCGGCCGTCGCCAACGCCGAAACACTTGAAGGCTTGGGCAAGGGTGGCCTGCCGTCGTTGGAGCACGGCGAGGGCCCCTGCCAGCACTGCGCCTGACGCGAGCCACGAAACGACCAAACGAACGAACGCCGCTGGCGCGCCTTGAGGAGCGCCAGCGGCGTTTCTGTTCACCAACGACAACCACGGAGGCTCTGTGTCCCAGAAGCAGATGACGCTGTTCGCCCTCGGTACGCCCCGACACGAGCACGATGACCTCATCGTCGACTGCTTCGCCGGCGGCGGCGGCGCCAGCCTCGGTATCAGCACCGCACTCGGCCGCCCTGTCGACATCGCGATCAACCACAGCCGTGAGGCCATCGCGCTGCACACCCGCAACCACCCTGAGAGCGACCACTTCTGCGAGGACATTTGGACGGTGCAGCCC
>CAJBHN010000978.1 GCA_903952805.1 uncultured Myxococcales bacterium
GTGGTGCTTGGTTCGACGGTGCGCTTTGCCATCAACAGAAACGGCGCGACCTTCGACGCCGTCACGACGATTGCGGGCGTCGGCAACCAATCGCTGCCCACGCGTGACCAGACGACGACGGTGCTGTATGCCGATATGAACGGCAATGGGTCCAACGACATCGTGTGGATCACGGGCAGCGCCGGCAACGTGACCTTCCTGGAACTGTTCCCGGTCCGACCCAATCTGCTGACGAAGATCGAAAATGGCCTCGGGCTCGTCACCGAGGTCACCTACGGCACGGCGGCCGAGCAGCGGGCGCAGGCGACGAACCCGGCGACGCAATGGCCCGACCCGATCCCGACCCAGATGATCGTCGTGACGTCGCTGGAGACCTACGCGCAGTCGTCAGACCCGACGGCCGTGCAACACGATGTCATGCACTATTCCTACGAGGCCGGCTTCTACGACGGCGAAGAGAAGCAGTTCCGCGGCTTCTCGCGTGTCACCCAGACCAACGAAGGCGACGACCAGCTGCTGTCCGCTGAATCCGTGACCCTCTACGACACCGGCGACGGCGTCGATCGCGCCCAGATGGCCGGCCTGCTGCTGCAGACGACGATGATCGAAAGCGGCGCCCCGCTGATGACCGAGTCGCGCATCTACGAGCTGTGCTCCGTGGCCGATCTGCTGGCGACGGGTCTCGAGTTCCCGATCCGCTTCGTCTGCCAGCAGTCGACCGAAGCGGTGCTGCAACGCGGCGCCCCATCGTCGGAGTGGGCGACGACCCGGATCGAATACGACTACGACGGCTACGGCAACCAGACGCGGGTCGCGGCGCTCGGTGTCACCCAGATCGGCGACGGCGGCTGCCCCGCCATCGGCCGCGATCCGGCCGTCTTTGGCGCCCCCGCCGGCCCCGATTGCCTCGGCGACGAGCGCTATGTGGAGACCGATTTCATTCCCCCCGACCGCACCGACGGCGCCTGGATGCTCGACATTCCGCGTGAGCGCCGCACCTATGGTCGCCCGGGCAGCGCCGTTGTCGACACAATGCGCTTCTTCTACGACGGCCAGGCGTTCGTGGGTTTGTCCGGCGAAGGCAATGGTCCGCTCGCGACCGACGGCCTCGTAATGCGCGTCGCCGTGCAGCGAACGATCGGCGGTGCTTTCGAGGACACCATGCGCAACGCCTACGACGCCCACGGCAACGTCGTCGACACGATGAACGCCCTTGGCACCCTCGACGGCCGCGCCCATCACACGCGGTACGCGTTCGATGATGATCACCTGAGCATGGTGTCCACCACCAAGACCGTGGCCTCACTCGACGGCGACTATGACTTGAAGTCCATCGTTGAATACGACCCTCTGTTCGAAGGTGTTGCCCGCATGACGCGCGATTTCATCGTTGGCGCGGCGGGCGACGACACGTCGACCGTGATGGCCTACGACGAGTTCGGTCGCGTCACGAAGGTCGCTGCCCAGGGCGATTCCCTCGAATCACCTTCAGAGACCTACACCTACGACTACGGAAATCCGTCGTCGAAGCTCACCGGTCGGCGCAGCAGCGTCGCCGGGGGCGAAAGCGATCTCGAGACCGTCGAATGTACGGACGGATTCGGTCGCACGACCCAGCGTGCAGTTCGGGTGGCGGAGGGCCGGTACACGGTAAGCGGGGCCGCGCTGTACAACCGCCGCGGTGCGGCGGTGCGGCGCTATCTGGCGTTTGACGCGACGGCTGCCGACGTGTGCAAGACGCCTCCGGCGGACGTCACCTTTGAGGAGATCGCTTATACGTCGACTGGCGAAGAGCTCGCGGTTGTGCACCCTGATGGTGGTCTGCACGGCGGGGTTCCGTCGCGCCTGTCGCGCCGCTACCGCCCCCTCTCGGTCGAGGTCTTCGACGAGGACGACAGCGATGTCGACAGCGCCACAAAGGATACGCCTGGGGTCATGCACCTGGACGGCATGGGCCGCGTCGTCGCCTTCGAGCGAACCCTGACGGCAGGCGGGCCGCCCGAGACAATAACCATCACCTACGACGAGCTCGGGAACCTGCGTGGCTTCCTCGACCCCGAGGGCAACGAAAAGCTCCAGACCTACGACCTGACCGGTCGCCTGCTGCGCGTCGTCGATCCCGAGCGGGGCACCTCGACCTTCAGCTACGACGCTGACAGCCGGGTCGTGCGCTCCGTCGCCGGCAACGGTCGCGCGACCGCCAGCGAATATGATTCGCTTGGCCGACTCGTGGCCCAGTTCGACGAAGCGGCCCCGGAATCCAGCCGCGTCGAGTACTACTTCGACAAGCACCCCACCTGCCTGCCCTCGACCTGCACGAACGGGGCGGGCCAGCTGGTCGGCGTCCGCTACCCGCTGGGCAACGAAGAGGCGGGCGTGGACGCCTACGGCTACGATGTCCGCGGGCAGCTGGTGCACTCGTCCCGCCAACTCGCCGCGCAGACGTTCGAGTTCACGCTGCGCTACGACAACGCCGACCGCGTCGCCGAGCAGGTCTTCCCGGGCGGACAGCGCCTTCGCTACGCCTACGATGGCGCCGATCGCCTCGTCGCCATCGAGGGCTACATCGACGAAGCCACCTATACGTCGGCGGGACAAATCACCCAGATTCGCTATTCCAACGGCACCGTCGACAAGCGAACGTACGACGACGCCCTGCGCCCGCTGCGCATCGAGACGCTCCTCGGCAACGGCGATACGGCTGTTTCCCTGGAATACGTCCGGAATCGTCGCGGCAAGATCACCGCCGTTCACGACAACGGCGTCGGCCGCGGCGCCGGAATCAACGAGGCCCGCTTCGCGTACGATGGCAACCAGCGCCTGTCGCAGGCGACGCTCGGTCGCGCCGACACCGCCGACGTGGAGACCATCGATTACCAGTATTCCGTCCTCGACAACCTGCTCGGCAAATCGTCGTCGCGGGGTGCCGACAGCGGCGAGCACGTGCCAGAGATCGCGTATGACGCCGTACGTCCCCATGCCGTCCGACAAGCGGGCGATGTCACCTCTGTCCTTGACGACGCCGGCCTGGTCGTCTCTCGCGGCGCGCGGACCCTCGGTTACGACGCATTCCAACGCCTGACGTCGGTGCATCGGGGTGAGGAAGAACTCGCGCGCTATGCGTTCGACGTGACCGATGCCCGCGTCCTGTCGGTTGAGCAGGGGGCCAAGGTGTATTCGCCAGCCGCCAACTTCGAGGTCCGCGACGGCGTCTCTCGCCTTCGCTTTGGCGCCACCCAAGACCACACGGTCGAGGTACGTTCCGCCGCCCTGCAGCTCGACGTGCTGAGCGACCGCTCGGGCAGCGGAAACATCGACGCCGCCGATGCCTTTGCAGCGACGGTGGACCCGGCAGCTTCTGACTCGACCGCCTCCATCGACGAACTGCTGCGCGGCAGCGCCCGTCGATTGCTGCTCGGCGACGCCGGCAGCCAGACACGGTTTTTTGCCGTTGATCAAGCCGGTTCTGTCGTGGGCGTCACCGACGAAGCCGGGCAGCTGACCGAACGGATTGCGTACCAGCCCCACGGCAACGTCCGCACGGCGACGGCGGGTCGCACCGAGAACGTGCGGTTTGCGGGTCACGAGGTCGACGCGGCGACCGGGCTCATCAACATGGGCTCCCGTTTCTATGACCCAAACGACGGGCATTTCCTGTCCCCCGACCCCGAGCACGACACCTTCCGCGGGGTCTCGCTCGAGACGATGCTCGACGCCTCCAATTCGTATGGCTACGCGGGCCAGGATCCCGTCAATGCCATCGATCCAACCGGGCGTATGATTGTTGGTCTTGCCGCCGGGTTCACTGGAGCCATTGCCACCGCCGGAGCCGCCAATATCGCCGGCGCCTTCCTCGGCGGTGGGGTGGCCGTTGCCGTCATCATGGCCACCGTGGCCGCGAAAGGCGGCTGGTCAGAAATGTCGACGAAGGCGAAGGTGGGCACCGTGCTGATGGGCATCGTGAGTGTCGCCCTCGGTACCGTGAGCGGCTTCCTCACGGCGGGTCTCAGCGCCGTAGGCGACGCCATTCAGGGGGCGGCCGAGGTCGCCATCACGGCGGGAGAGACTTTGGAGCACCCGCTCGCCACGCCAGGAAACAAATTGCTGTTGCGCCTCGGCGCCAGCTCGTTCGCCGCTGCGAATGCGCTTCTCTTGAGCCCTGGTGCGCTCCTGAAGGCCGTCTTCACCGGGTCCGTTGCGCTCCTGAAGCCGCTGGGCCGATACGTCGTCGAGGTCGCACCCGGCGCGTTTAAGCGATGGGGCAACCGCCGTGCGCAGGCCGCAGCGGCGAAGGCGTCGGAGGGCGCATCTCGTGCCATTGAGCAGCGCAACCGCACCGCGGCCAGTGAGCGGGCCCAAGGGTGGTTCATGAACAATGAACGCCACGCAAAGCTTATCGCGAGGCGAGCAGCGAAAGCGCAAGCGGCACCCAAGCCCGGTCGCATCCAGAGGCTCCTCGGCCGCGGGAAATGATCCCCGCCCCCGTGTCTTTTCCCGCCCGCCTCACGCGCTCGATTTGAAACGCAACCAAAGGAGACGCCCATGTATGCCCTGAAAGAATCACTCCGGAGCGCTGCCCTGACGACCATCGCGTTGTCGTCGCTCATCACCGCGACCGCCTGCGGCAGCTGTGGGCCTGCCCCAGTGCCTCCCGGGGGCCCTGTCGTCACCGACGCCACCGTGCGCTCGTGCGACATCCTGCTGCAGGTCGATGGCGACGAGGTCCCTGCCGTCGAATTCGCCGATGGGGTTCGCGGTCAATCGATTCCGCAGGCCCCGCGCCTGGCCATTTCCTTCGCCGCCCGCGCCGACGCGTCGCTGCAGGGCGGCATCCCGTTTACCTTCCGTTTCAAGGGCGCCGCCGGGGCGCTCACCCTCGTCAGTGAACAGTGTTTTGACAGCGCCGGTGTTGCCGTTGCTGGCACCCCAGTGGAGCTCCAATGAAATTTGCCACGCTTGCCAA
>CAJBHN010000979.1 GCA_903952805.1 uncultured Myxococcales bacterium
AAACAGCTCCCAATGCATCCAGGCGATCGACAACAGGTCCACGCCGGGCGGCGATACCTGGATGTCGAGTTGGGCCGACGCCAGGTCGAAGTCCCGGTTCAACATGCTGCCGGCGTCGAGGCCGTGGCGCTGCAGGGCGGCCTCGACCTGATCCCGGTCGACGCCCGCGCCGCGCGCGACATCGTGGATGTTGCCGAAACGACGCCGACCCTGGTGATCAAGGCCGAGGTGATAGGCGCAAAACAGCGCAAAGGCGCTCAGGGGGCCGTCGTCGGCGCCAACGGTGGTGGATGACATGGGGACGGTGTAGCGATGATCGACGGCGCCGTCGACCACGCAGCCGTTGTCAGCGCCGCCGATGATTGCCACCCTGTCAGCGTGGAATTGTATTTGATGCGCCATGGCGAGGCCCAAGACGCCACTCGCGACCGCGACCGCCCCCTCAGCGCCAAAGGCCGGGCCCAGGCGCGGTCGTCGGCGTTGGGCCTGCGCCACCTGCGGGCCACGCCGTCGGTGTTGTGGCACAGCCCCTACCTGCGCGCGGCGCAGACGGCGGCCATCGCCGCCGAAGTCCTTGGCCTCACGGGAGGCGCCATCGTCGAGGACGACCGGTTGACTCCCGATGGCGATGCCGACGCCGTCGCTCGTTGGCTCCTCGCCGACCGGCGTGCGGGGCTGGTGGTGGCGCACATGCCCATTTTGCCGTCGCTGGTGTTGGCCTTGACGGGCGGCGCTGCGACCTTCACCACTGCCGGCGTCGCCCACCTCACCGTGGTCGGCGGCCACGCCGTCTTGAGCGGGCTCTATTCCGCCACAGCTCTGGAGCACATGTCATGAGCCTTCGACCCATGCCTTCCGTCGACATCAGCCCGGCCAATGTCGCTGTCGCCGTCGACGTCGCCCCTGCCCACCGCGCCAGCGGCGTCGCCCGCACCCTCGGTCTTGCCCTGGGGCTGCTCGGCGGCGTCGCGGTGGGGGCTTGTGGTCCCCCGGCGCCCACGACGCCGGTGACCATTGGCGACAAGATTCCGGCCAGCCACGGCGCGCCCGCCGTGCAAAGCCCCGGTCAGGACCAACTCGCCAAGGCCCCCGACGGGCTGCCGTCGCCCCACGGGACCCACGGCGAGCCCGGCGCCGTCGGCCCGGTGATCGGCAACACCGCTCTCGCCAAGGCGAGCAAGGACGCCGTCGTCGTCGTCATCGACGGCGTCGCCTCCACCAAGGCGGACATCGACCGGGCCATGGCCCAGGCGGCCGCCCTCGCGGGCATCCCTCCAGACATGCTCGACCCGCAGATGCGACAGGCCTTCGAACAGCCCGCCTACGAGAAGGTCATCGAGAGGGCCCTGCTGGTGAAGGAGGCCAAGCGCCTCAAGCTGTGGCCCGACGAGGCCGAGTCCAAGCAGAAGCGCGACGAGATGATCAAGACGCTGCCGGCCGGCAAAAACCTCGCCGACGTCCTCAAAGCCCTCGGCGCCGACGACAAGAGCTTCGAACAAGACCTCCGCGTCGACATCGCCATTGGCAAGCTGCTGCAGACGGTCGAAAAAGCGGTGCCCCAGACGCCCCAGACGGTCATCGACACCATCTACGAGCAAAACAAATCGGTGTTCTCGGTGCCAGACACCGCCGCCGCGGCCCATATCCTCGTCAAGGCCGACCGTGCCGCGGGCGCCGCGGTCCTCGCCGAGCTGAAAAAGCGCGCCACGGCCATCAAG
>CAJBHN010000980.1 GCA_903952805.1 uncultured Myxococcales bacterium
GCCACTGGTACGGCAACTGGCTCGACAGCCCAGAGACCCCATACGCCCCCGCGCAGCGGCGCGTGGTGGCCCAGGGCATCTTGTGGACCGCTGGAGTGACCATTCCCGACGGTGGCGTCGCCGTCGACGTCGACCCCGCCGAAGCCGGCCGCTACATCTCGCGCCGCCCCTGACCCGCGCAGATGGCCGGGCCAACCCGCACGGCGGCTCCAAACAGCCCCCGTGTTTGGAAAGCGACTGGTCGTCGAATCCAAATTGCGATGTATATTCAGTTGATTGGAAAGACTGACCCCTCGCGGGCCCGAATCGGCTGTGGTTGACCCGCGCTGGCTCTTCGGGCGACACAGAGGGCGTCATCAGATTGTCTTTGGCGCAATCCAAAGAACTTCACAGCCAGGAGCGCATCGTGCTGGAACTCATTTTGACCGTTGGCGTTCTCGGGGGACTGTTTCTCGTCACCCGCACCTTTGTCGTCGTCAGCGGTCGGCACGCCGTCGTCAAGGAGCGGGTGGGCAAGTTCGCCGGCGTGCTCAAGCCCGGTTTTCACTTCATGCTGCCGATGCTCGACCGGGCGGCCTACACCCACGACATCCGTGAGCAGGCCATCGATGTGCCGCCCCAGATGTGCATCACCAAGGACAACATCCAGGTCGAGGTCGACGGCATCGTCTACATCCAGGTGATGGACCCCCAGGCGGCGTCCTACAACGTGTCGAACTACCGCGAGAGCGCCATCAACCTCGCCATGACGACGATGCGCAGCGAGATTGGCAAGCTCTCCCTGGAGCAGACGTTTTCTGAGCGCGACAAGATGAATGACTCCATCGTCAAGGAGATCGACAAGGACTCCGTCAAATGGGGCATCAAGGTCCGCCGCTACGAAATCAAGGGCATCACGCCGTCGATGGCCGTCGTGCACACGATGGAAAAGCAGATGGAAGCCGAGCGCCAGAAGCGAGCCCAGATAACGACCTCGACGGGCGCCAAGGAAGCCAAGATCCTCGTCTCGGAGGGCGAGAAGCAGCAGTCCATCAACATGTCCGAGGGCGAAAAGAGCAAGCGCATCAACGAGGCCCACGGTCGCGCCGCCGAGATTCGCCTCCTCGCCGATGCCCAGGCCAAGGGCACCCAGCTCGTCGCCGACGCCATCCGCGCCGAGGGTGGCGAGGCCGCCGTCAAAGCCCAGCTCGCCGAGCAATACATCCACGAGCTTGGCCGCATCCTCGAGGGTGCCGAGGTCAGCGTGGTCCCCGAGGGCATCGCCAAGATGCGCGGCTTCTTTGAGGGCGTGAGCCAGGTGGGTGCTGCCACCACCTCCGGCAACGCCAAGCCCACCGCCTGATCAAGCGCTTCGAGTTTGATGTTCATGCCAGTCAAGCGCTGGCGAGTTGAACCCCGCGCCTCGTCGCGCCCCACCCATGTCGTCGCCGCTGCTGTCGTCGTCGACCATCCCCCCTTCTCGGAGTTTGTCATGCAAGGCATCGCCTACACCATCTGGGCCCTCGCTGCCCTCTACTTTGCGTTCAAGGTTTTTCGCTCGGTCCGCGTCGTTGCCAATCGCACCGAGCTCATCGTCGAGCGCCTCGGCGACTACCGCACCACCCTCGGGCCCGGCGTGCATTTCCTGTTGCCGTTTGTTGACCGGGTGGCCTTCACCCTCGACCTGAAGGAAGAGGCCATCGAGGTCCCGCCCCAGGATTGCTTCACCAAGGACAACGTCCGAGTCGAGGTCGACGGCGTCCTCTACATGAAGATCACGAACTCGAAGCAGGCCGTCTACGGCATCGTCGACTACCGCTTCGCCATGGTGCAGCTCGCCCAGACCATGGTGCGCTCGGTCATCGGTACCCTCGATCTCGACCACACGTTTGAAGACCGCGAGCTCATCAACTCCCAGGTCATCTCGGCCCTCAACGAGGTCGGCCGCACCTGGGGCTGCGTCGTCAGCCGCTACGAAGTCAAAAACATCGTGCCCCCCGCCAGCGTCCGCGACTCGATGGAGCAACAGATGGCCGCCGAGCGCAACCGCCGCGCCATCCTGGCCCGCGCCGAGGGCGACAAGCAGTCCCGCATCGCCGACTCCGAAGGCAAAAAGCAGGAGATGATCAACCGTTCCCAGGGCGAAATGCAGCGCCGCATCAACGAGGCCGAGGGCAAGGCCGAGGAAATCCTCGCCATCTCCAAAGCCACCGCCGATTCCATCCGCGCCATCTCCGAGACCATCGCCGTCCCCGGCGGTCGCGAAGCCGTCAACATGCGGCTGAGCCAGCAAATGATCACCAAACTCGGCGCCCTGTCCAATGGCCAAAAGGTGGTGCTGCCCGCCGACCTGATGCGCATCGACGACGTGCTCAAGAGCATTGGCCTCGAAGGCACCACCGCGGTACCCATCCGTCCGTCGTCAGCGCCTGCGTCGTCGTCGTCATCGTCGGCCCCGGTGCCGCGCCAGGCCGAGCCCGTGTACGTCCGGCCCGTGGCGCCGTCGATGCCGGCCCCGCCGACGATGCCCCTGCAGCCCTGGCCCCCGGCGAAACCTGAGTGACCGACACCCGGTCCCTGACGCGAGGGTGTCGGCTATTGGCCGGCGCCCTCGCCTTTGTCCCCGTCTTCGTCGTCGTTTTCCTTGGCGAAGTCGGCAGCGGTTGTGTGTCGGCCCGCAGCCTGCGCAAAGATGAGCGCGTCAGGGCCTCCAGCGACGAGGGCTACGTCGTCCTCGCCGTCAACGTCCCTGAACCCGTCGCGGTCAGCATCAACCTCTGCAAGGACGGCAATGTCCAGGCGTGCTTCCCGGTGCAGTCGATGGCGTCGGCCGAGGGCATCCGCATCTATGCCGTTCCCGCCGCCCGCTATTGCCTCCAGCAGATCTTGCTCGAAGATGGCGCGAGCTCCCTCGACATGATGCTCGGTCACGACAGCATGAAGTGCTTCGTCGTCGAGCCCGGAGCCCTCAACTACCCCGGCCACCTCGAGGTCGACCTGACACCGACCCAGTTCTCGACGACGCGGGTGAGACATCGCTTCGTCCGGCTGCGCGGCGTGGACCAACAGCTCAAGCGCGACTTTCCCCATGTCGGCGACCTGCCCTTTCTGGAGCCCGTGTTGACGCCGATGGCGTCGCCGTCATCACCGTCACCGTCTCCGTCGTGATGCAGAGCTTTCTTGCGACGGAGGTCCATCACGAGGGCACCGCAGGTGGCGGTGTCGTCGGGAGCGGTCTTGCTGAAGGGCAAACTGACGTCCCTGAAGGCCTGCGCCCTTGAACCTCACTTCGCAGCGAGGTGACGCCTCACTCAGGTGCAACGCGTGACCTCGTTTCCTGAGTAAAGGTGAGCCCTTCGAATGTGGGCCGAGTGGCGCTACGGTCCGCCCATGCACGCATTGTGGTTCATGCTGGCGGCCCTGGCGGTCCTCGCCATCGCTTATCGCTTCTACGCCGGCTTCATCGCCGCCAAGGTGCTGTGCCTCGACGACAGCCGGCGCACGCCGGCCCACGAACACAACGACGGCCAGAACTACCACCCGACCAACAAATGGGTGCTCTTTGGCCACCACTTCGCGGCCATCACCGGCGCTGGCCCCCTCGTGGGTCCCGTCCTCGCCGCCCAGTTTGGCTTTCTGCCCGGCTACCTGTGGATCCTCTTTGGCGTCTGCCTCGGCGGCGCCGTCCACGACTTCGTCATCCTGGTGTCGTCGGTGCGGCGGGGGGGCAAGAGCCTGGCGGAAATCGCCCGGGAAGAACTCGGGCCCATCCCCGGCTTGATCGCGGCCTTCGCCATCTTGTTCATCGTCGTCATCGCCCTCGCCGGCCTCGGCCGCGTCGTCGTCGGCGCCCTCGCCGAAAGCGCCTGGGGCGTGTTCGCCATCGGGGTCTCCATTCCGCTGGCGTTGCTGATGGGGCTGTGGATCTACCGCGTGCGGGGCGGCTCCCTGCGCGGCATCCGCGAGGCCACCGTCGTCGGCGTCGTCGTGCTGTTGGTGGCGGTGGTGTTTGGCAAGCAGGTGCAGGACTCGCCGCTGGGCGCGATGCTGCGCCTCGACGAGACCACCATCACCCTGGCCATCGCCGCCTACGGCTTTTGCGCGTCGGTGTTGCCGGTGTGGATGCTGCTGTGTCCCCGGGATTACCTGTCGAGCTACCTGAAAATCGGCACCATCCTGCTGTTGGTGCTGGGCGTGTGCATCGTGAACCCGGCCATCGAGATGCCGATGTTCACCGAGGTGACAGCCACTGCCATCCACGTCGGCGACGCGTCGTTTCTGCCCGTGGTGCGGGGCTCGCTGTTTCCTTTCGTGTTCATCACGATTGCCTGCGGCGCCATCTCGGGCTTCCACAGCCTGGTGGCCTCGGGGACGACGCCCAAGATGGTCTCTCGCGAGTCCGACATGCTCGCCATCGGCTACGGCGCGATGTTGATGGAGGGCCTGGTGGGCATCACGGCGCTGCTGGCGGCGGTGGCGCTGCCGCCGGCGGACTACTTCGCCATCAATACCGACCCCATGGTCGCCGTCGTCGCTCCTGACGGTGCCGCCGACGGCGCCGGCGGCTTCGTCGCCGATGCCACAGCCCTCGCCGCCCTCGACACGGTCCTCACCGACGACGATCGCAGCAAGCTCAAGCTGCCGCCGGGCACGTCGCTGACGACGTTGCAGGGGCAGCAGCTCAAGCTGTCGACGGTGCTGCGCTTGAGCAATCAAACCCTGGCCGCCGCCGGCTTCCACGTCGACGCCCACGAGGCCCACGCCACCGAACTCTCCCACGCCGACTTCGCCCGCCTCGGCGTCCGCGTCGACGACCTCCCCCGGCTCAGCGAGGCCACCGACGAAGTGGTCGCCGCCCGCACCGGCGGGGCCGTCAGCCTGGCGGTCGGTATGGCGCGGGTATTCGCCAACCTCCCGGGAATGCAGGGACTTTTGTCCTACTGGTACCACTTCGCCATCATGTTTGAGGCCTTGTTCATCCTGACCACCATCGACACCGGCACCCGGGTGGGTCGCTTCATCCTGCAGGAAATCTTGGCCCGCTCGAAACGGCGATCGCTGCAGGCCCTGGGCGATCCTGCCTGGCTGCCGGCGGCGGCGCTGTCGACGGCCGTCGTCGTCGCCGCCTGGAGCTGGCTGATTTCGTCGGGCTCCATCGCCACCATCTGGCCCATGTTCGGCATCGCCAACCAGCTGCTGGCCGCCGTCGCCCTCGTCGTGGGCACCACGATTTTGCTCAAGGAAGCCACCAGGCGGCGCTACGCCCTCATCACCGGCTTGCCCCTGCTCTTTGTCGGCACGACCACCCTGGTGGCCGGCGTCCGGGCTTTGATCGAGATCTACGTGCCGATGGCCGGCCAACCCGCCACCGCCACCATCGGTCGGGTCTGCAGCGTCGTGACGGTGGTGCTGGTGTGCAGCGTGTTGGCCATCCTTGGGGCGGCGGGACGCCGCTGGGCCGTGCTGCTGCGGGCCC
>CAJBHN010000981.1 GCA_903952805.1 uncultured Myxococcales bacterium
CGCAGGCCTCGGCGCGGCTCGACAGCCAGCTGTGGCGGCGCGGTAACGGCGGGGCAGAGACAGGGTCCACCCCTGTACCTCCGTTTCAGCACGTGGATATGTGCGTAAGTGGTGCGGTGATATGCCGCATTGATGCTGCCCTCTCCCGTCGGCCGCTCGCATGGTCGGCGCGGCGCTCAAGGTGCTGCAGCAGGGCCATCCCGCAGCTCATCATGTGGGACGTCGTCAAGGCCACGCCCCAGCAGGGCTACGTCGCCAACCCCCACACGCCACCGGGCAGCCTTCGTCGACGAGAGGTGGAACCAAATCCACGTCGTCGGCTACTACGGCCTCTGCTGACTCCTACCTCCGTCGACGACGTCGACGTCGCCCTTTCAGGCATGAAGGGAGGTCTCCCCGGGTAAGAACGCGGTCCTTCACCGCACGGGCGCCGGATCTACGTCGACGAGCCTTGGTCACGAGAGCTTCGCGGTTCATGGCCCGCTCGCCCTGCTCGGCGCCGCCTCATCCGGTTCTTGTGCATCGCCCCGCGATTGCGCTTTCCGCTTCCTTCACGCCGTCCTCGGGGCCCGACGCTCTGCGGTTCGCTTCGCTCGCTGTGACCAGCTCACGGGTGGACTTTCACCTCCAAGACCGCGCCCATGCCGGGCGCACCATGAAAAAGGGCGGGCCAGGCCCGCCCTCTCACATGCTGCACGCGGGTGGAGCCTACTGAGCGATGCTCAGGAAGGTCGCCACCGAAGGCAGTGTTCCAAAGAAGCCATTGACGCAGCTCTGGTAGTCGCCAGCGGGCAGGCTGGTCGCAACAACCAACGAGCACGACCCCGTGCCGCTTTCGTCATCAGAGTCGATGAAGGTGCCGGTCGATGTTCGGAGCGTCAGCTCGGTGTCACCAGGACAGGTGCTGAGGTCTCCGTTGGTACCGGTCGCCAATGAGATGTCCGAGGTCTGGGGCAGCGTGAACGGCGTGCAGATCTCCGCGGTGCCGACGTCGGTATTCACCACCAGCTGCGTCGTGATCAGCGTCACGGCTTCGACCGTGACTTGGATGCCGAGGGCGACACCAGGCCGGCCATCGATACAGAACGCGTAGGTGCCGGGGTCAAGGTCGATGGTCACACCAGGACAGAAGCCGCCACCACCGTCGTCGTCGCTCGCGAGTTCGGTCGTCGAACCGTCGCCCGCCACCGAGAGCAGGCGGCCACGGGGGTCATCGTCAAAGGCTTCGCAGCCAGCGCTGGTCGACGAAGCGATCACGCGCTGCGCTGCGGTCAGGACGAAGCCGAAGCAATCGCTGTCGTCGGCAGGGTCGATATTGCTTTCGGCAAGGATGGGCAGCGGCAAGATGCTGATGTTGGACACGCAATCTGAGGTGTCCAGCGTGCAGGTGTTGGAGCAGCTGACCGTGCCGGTGGTGTTGGCGGGGCAGGTGGCGCCGCCGAGCAGCACGCCGTCGCACACCTCGGTGCCGGTGATGGCGCCGTCGCCGCAGCTGGAGGGGACGGCGTCGACGCAGTTGCTGAAGGGAGCCAAGCAGAGGGACACGGGGCCGAAGTCGGCTTCAAAGCTGACGCACTCGGTGTCGCCGGGGCCACACTCATCGCTGCAGGGCTCACCGGCGGTGCAAGCCGCGGGGTCGCAAGCCTTCAAGCCGAAGGGACCAGCGGCGTCATCAACGCCGGCGGCAAAGAGGAATGTGCGACCGAAGTCGGCGGTGCACTCGTAGCCGGTGGGGCAGTTGTTGCGCACGCCCTGCTCGCCGGCCTCGAGGGTGTTGTTGTTGTTGCGATCGATCGTAGGCGACCCGCAGAACGCGAAGCAGACGCCGTCGTTGGGGTTGGCGAAGAACTGATCGGTGATGCACTCGCTGGTGCCGGGGTTTTCGGTGTCGCCGTAGAACGAAGCGGGGTCGCACAGGCGAGTGCCTTCGACCTGATTGCAGATCTGCTCTTCCGACGTGATGAAGAGGTTAGCGTCGCGCTCGGTGATGCCGGCGACCGTGATGGGCTCCACGGGGGTGCCGCACATGCCGAGCTGCTTGGCGCAGACGGCGGGGTTGTCGACAGTGAACGCGCCGAACTGGATGCACTCAAAGGAGGCACCGCATTCGCATTCGGCGTTGCCGGCGTCGCAGCGCGCGGCCGTGCAGGTCAGTTCAACGCCCTGGGCGTCGGTCTCATTGGCGAAGTCGAACTCGAAGCCGAAGCGGCCAGCCTGGATGCAGGCTTCGCCGTCAGCGCATTCGCTACCGTCGCCGCCGACGTCACAACCCGTGCGGCAGCCGAGGATATCAACGGTGTCCAGCGAGCCATCGACAGCGCTGGTAATGGCGAGGGGGACGCAGTCGCCCTCCACGCAGGCCGATTCATCGAGGATGGCGCGGCAGGACTCGTTGCGGGCGCCCTGGGGCAAACACACGACGGCGAGGGGGTCAAGGGCGGGGCTCAGCAGCACCTGGCAGGTCGTGCCGATGGGGCAGACGGCGTTGGCATCTTTGCCGGCGGTGAGGTCACCACAGGTGGGGCGACAGCGGCCGGCGTTGGGGTTGACGCCTTCCTGCACGCACAGCAGGTCGAAGGCAGGATCGCAGATCTCGTCGGTGCGGGTCAGGTTGCAGGTCTCGTTGGCGCCCAGCAGCACGACGTCTTCTTCGCCTTCGCCCTCGCCTTCGCCTTCGCCTTCGCCGCCATCGCCGCTGATGTCGCCGGCGGGACAACCTGCCGAGGCCACCATCGTCACTGCCAAAAGCGCCTGCAGCGCCAAGATCTTCACGTTCAACATGCCCTTGCTCCTTGGGTCCAAGACCCGATCACCGAAAAAAGACCATCGGCCGGGGCCGATGACGATGTGGCCGCCGCCGCCGCCTGTCGAGGTGACGGGAGGTAACGGCTGTCGTGGTGTGCGTAGAACGAACACCTTCGAAGGCGACTCTTGGTTGGAGCACGAAGTGCGCCCAGCCAGTCGAGTCTGACGAGGGGGGTGTGCCATGACGCTGGCGATGCCGCCAGACCCTATTTGACGATCCGATGACCGTCCGGGGTCGAACCCGCAACAGCAGCAGCGGGCTTTTTCACGGGACGAAATGCGGTGACGACGTGGTCGTTGGTGTCGACGTGCGGCGCGCCGACCAGGTCGAGGCAGTAGGGGATGGCGGGCATGACGGCCTGCAGGCACTCGCGGATCGCCTTGATCGAGCCCGGCAGATTGACGATCAGGGCGCCGGTGCCGTCTCCGCGATAGCGGATGACCGCTTCTTGTCGCGACAGGATCGCGGTTGGCACCTTCTCCAACGACACGCGCCGCATCAGCTCGCCAAAGCCCGGCATCACCTTGTGGCCGACCGCGACGGTGGCCTCGACGGTGACGTCGCGCAGCGCGGGGCCGGTGCCGCCGGTGGTGACGACCAGGTGACAGCCGACGTCGTCAACCAACTCGATGAGCCGGGCCTCGATCACGGACTGCTCGTCGGGCATCAGTCGGCAGGTGGCCTCAAAGGGCGTGCGCAGCATGTCGCGCAGCACGCCCACGACCTCGGGGGTGCCTTCGTCGACGTAGACGCCGGCGGCGGCGCGGTCTGACGTGGTGATGACGCCGACCTTGAAGACGACGACGTCGTTCATGCCTGGTCGGAGCCGTCGTCCAGCGGCGGCGCCACCTCTTTGCCTGCCAACGACTTCAGGTGGGCCAGGCCCTCGGGCATGCCCTTGACCTTCAAGCGCGCCCCCCACCCGTCCCAGGCTTCAGACACGAGCTTCATATGCTCGTGGACGTAGGCGAGGGCGGCGCCGACCTTGGCGTGGGGCACCCCGATCAACACCTCGGCCAGGGTGTCGTCGAAGTGCTGGACCAGCTGGGCCTTGAGGGCGGCGACGTCGCTCGGATTCAACGCCGACATCTGCACGGCGTGGGGATATTCGCGACGCAGGCGGCCGCGCTCGTCGTCGGAGACGCGATCGATCTTGTTGAGGATCAACAGCGATGGGATGTCGTCGGCTTCGATTTCCTTGAGCACCGTCTTGGTGACCGCCAGCTGGGCGGGGAAAGCGGGATCGGCGGCGTCGACGACAAAGAGCAGGAGGCTCGCCTCGTGGGCTTCGTCGAGGGTGCTCTTGAAGCTGGCCACCAGGGAGTGGGGCAGGTCTTTGATGAAGCCGACCGTGTCTGACACCAACACCTTGGGCGTGGTGTCTGGCACCGTGCGCACCGTCGTGCCCAAGGTGGCGAAGAGCTTGTCGGCGACGAGGACATCGCTGCCCGACAGCGCCCGCATCAA
>CAJBHN010000982.1 GCA_903952805.1 uncultured Myxococcales bacterium
GCCTCGGCGACGGCGGACTTTGGCTCGACCCCGGTGGCAGGCACGACGGCGAAGCGGCCGCTCATCGACGACGACGGTGTCGACGACGGTGACGAAGACGACGCCGGTTTCAAGCCCGCCAGAGCCTCGGCGACGGCGGACTTTGGCTCGACCCCGGTGGCAGGCACGACGGCGAAGCGGCCGCTCATCGACGACGGTGTCGACGACGGTGTCGACGACGAAGATGGCTTCAAGCCCGCCAGGGTCTCGGCGACGGCGGACTTTGGCTCGACACCTGCGGCGGGCACGACGGCGAAGCGGCCGCTCGTCGACGACGGTGACGCCGGCTTCACGTCAGCCTGGCCCCCAAGCGAGCCCGCCGGCGACGTGGGCACGACCGGCGGGAGCGTGGGTGCGTCGTCGCCAGCGCCGACGATGGTCGGGCCGACGGCAGAGCCGGTGTCGACGTCCGCGGCGGCGATCGAGCCTGGCTGTGACATGAGGCCGGGGATCATGGTGGGAGCGTCGAAGTCATCGTCGCCGACGATGATCGGGCCGACGGCAGCGCCGGTGTCGACGTCCGCGGCGGCGATCGAGCCTGCCTGCGACATGACGCCAGGAATCAACGTGGGCACGTCGTCGCCAATGGGCTGCGCAGCGACGTCCCCCGCCCCATGCACTGCGGGATTGGCACCCTGGTCGCGCGCCGCGGTCGAGGGAGCATCGGCCAGCTCAAGCTCGGCGTCTTCATTGACGTCAACCGACAGGTCCACGTTCATGACGGTCGGGGCGTCGTCACCGCTGGGTGGGGTGCGTGAATCGGGAGGAGCCAAGAGACCTCGATCGAAAAAGGCTTCACCTGCACGCTAGCAACCAGCCAGCGACGACGTGAAAGTGTCTCATTTGGGCATGGGTGCGTTGGCGGCTGAAGCCTTGGGGGGAGCAAATACGCGCGGGGGTCGCTGCGGCGCTTCATGGACACCGACCACGCGCCAGACCCGCCCCTGGTCGCGCAGGATGACGTTGTCGAAGCCGCCGGCGCGAGCCGCGTCGCGCGCGACCTGCAGGCGACTTTCCCGCTCTTCGTGCTGCAAGCCGTTGAGCGCAGAGGGCTTCAGGTCACAAATGAGACTCCGGCCGTGGCTCAGCGGCTGCGGGCAATCGATGGCCGTCGTCGGCAAGGCAATGGGCGGCAGATTCACCGCGGGAATGGATGGCCCCGGTTGTGTCGCCAGCAGCGCCACCACCACCACGACGCCGACGGCGGCGAAGGCGACGATGGCGCCGCGCGTGAACCGATCGGGCGCCATGAGCAACGGTGGCCGCTGCCCTCCCGACCCAGCCGCCACGACGTCAGCCGTCGTGGTCGACCTCCCTGTCCCCTTGCCCCGCGTGTTCGACGAGACCGGTACCGCCCTGATACCGGCAGACGACGACGACGACGACGACGACGACGACGGCTTGAGCCCGGCCAGCGCTTGGGCGACGGCGGCGTTCATCTCTGGCGAGGGCGCCAGGGCACGCGCTGGGGGCCTCGACGACGACGACGGCACGGGCGCTGACGCCGGCTTCAAACTCGCCAACGCCTCGGCAATGATGGGGTTCAGCCCCGTCGTCGACGAAAACGAGCGCGACGACGGCGGCGACTCCAACGCCGGCGGCGACGCAGAATTCGTCGGCCACGGCTCGACCCGCTCGGTGGGCGCATCCAACGCAAGGTCGAGAGCATTCTCAACTTCCGCCGCACCGAAGTCGGTGACGGTGGTGGGGGCGTCGAAGTCCAGCGGATCGTTGGTGGACACAAGACCTCGGCGGCAATCCCCCCGATGCTAGCCGGTGGCGCACCATGCCGGGAAATGCACCGCCCCGGCCCTGACCCAGGGACACATGGTCAATGGCTGTGCAACGCTCGCTGGACGCTCAGCGGAGTTCAAAAAGCTGGGCGTCGATGGCGGCGTTTCGCTCCAGGGCTTCCGTGACGCTGCGGCGCAGCAGCGTCTCTCCCCGCCACACCTCGACCGCCTGGGGATACCAGGCACCGCCGACTGCCGAGCCCCAGCCCAGGTAGCGCACGTCAAGCCGGATGCTCGAGCCGCCGTCTTTGGCAAAGGTGACCAGGCGCAAAGGCACCATCAGGTCCTTGTCAAACCAGATTTGCGGCTTGTCGGTCTCCCAGGGCTTGGAACCCACGAGGTAGGCGACCCGGCCATCAAAACGCGCGTAGGAGACGACCTCGGGGTTGATGCCGAGGGCCTTGATGGTGGCTACCAACCGCTGAGCCGTGACACCCGGGTCCTGGTCCTTCGCCGCCGTCATGAGTTCAGCCAGCACCTCCGTGCCCGACTTCGTATTGCTGTCGAGCTTGGCCGGCGCCTTGACCGCCAATCGGCCATCGACCCGGACCTCGACGGTGGTGCCACCGGCGGCATCGAGTTCCCGGCGCAACTTGCCCGGGGCCTGCAACCACATGCGCTCGGCGACGCCGTCAACCACGACCTTGCCGCTTGGGTCCCAGGCCGACGTGGTCGCGTCGACCTTGAGGGCGCTGGTGCCGCGGGCGTTGGCCTTGTCGACGACCTTGGCGCACACCCAAGTCACCGACGGCCGAAACGCCAGGGCCGGCGACGCCGCCAGCGCGACGGCGCACCAGACGCCAACGGCGATGCCCAGCGCCCGCGACATGATCAGCCGACCTTCTGGAAGAAGACCGCATCGGGACCAGGCGAGGCGGGAGCGGGCTCCCGCTCGGCGGTGACCTGCACTTCAAACGAGATCTCGGGCACCGTCGCCTTGAAGGTGCCTTCGCGCGCGCCCTCGGCGTACTCCAAGACGCCCACGCGAGCCCATGGCGCCGAGCTGTCTTTGCGCTGCCACACCACAAAGACCAACGACCCCGACATGACGCGATCGGGAGGCGGCAGGTCGGTGGCCTTGACCTCCAGCAACGTCATGGCCTGTTCCTTTTGGACGTCGGCGACGATGACGGCATCAGCGCCGGTGGCCAGGGCGGTGCCCTTCAACTCATATTTGAGGGGGCCACAGGCCGACGTGGCGAGCACGAACAGAGCGAGCAGAGACAGGCGCTTCATGGTGGGCTCCTCCCAGGGGCAGCAGGTGCAGCGATGGCTGCGACGGTCACTTCCAGATCAACGCACCGCGGCCGCGGGCGTAGACGTAGCCAACACCGAGGACGGCGAAGAAACTGCCCATGGCCGTCAGCCCGTGCCAGCCCAGCTCACGAACCTGCACCGCCCAGGGGTAGAAAAAGAGCCCCTCGACGTCGAAGATCAAAAACAGCATCGCGACCAGGGCAAAGCGCACGGGCCAACGCGCCTCGGTGGGCTGGGGCTCGGACACGCCACATTCGTAGGGCTTGCTCTTGGCGGGTGATGGCTTCCACGGCGACAGCTGGCCGGCGATCACCAACAGCAACGACACAAGGCCGAAGGCAACGGCGGCGTAGAGGGCAAGCATGCCGGTCTGGGTCATGGCGGTCTCCGACAAGGTCTGTTCAAGCGCTGCAGGCTCGAAGGTCATTTCACCCAACCGCCAAGGCGGCTGTCCGGCGTGGCTGGAGGCCACCCATGGTCGTCGTCAGTAGCGTCCGCAGGGATGGGTGTCCAGCGGCCCCGGCCGCGCCAGATGGCCCGCCCACTGCGGCATCCCCCCCTCACTCGCCCATTGCGACGCTGGGACACCTGCTGCAACCCGACCGCATGCGTGTATCCCACCTGACCTTCTCGTTGGCCGTCGCTGCCCTGACCCTGCTCATCTGCTCCTGCGAAAAGGCGCCATCCACGGCCCAGCCCGCGCCGCCGCCGGCCCCCGTCGCCGAGCCCAGCAAGCCCGTCCTCGACGAGGCGCAGAAGAAGATGTTCCAGGCCCTGCCCGAAAACTTCGGCACCGCCACCGAGGCCCGGGTCACCCTCGGGCGCACCCTGTTTCACGACGCCCGTCTCTCGGCGAGCCAAGACATCTCCTGCAACTCCTGCCACACGCTCGCCAACTACGGCGTCGACGGCCAGCCGACCTCGACAGGCTTCAAGGGCCACAAGGGTGGTCGCAACTCACCCACCGTGTTCAATGCCGCCGGCCACGCCTCCCAGTTCTGGGATGGCCGCTCGCCCCACGTCGAGGACCAGGCCAAGGGTCCCGTGTTGAACCCCGGCGAAATGGCCATCAAGGACGACAAGGCCGCCGTCGACATCCTGCGCTCCATCCCCGGCTATCTGCCCCTGTTCACCGCTGCCTTCCCCGAGGAGAAGGTCGCCATCACCTGGGAAACCTACGCCAGGGCCGTCGGCGCCTTTGAGCGCCAGCTGGTGACCCCCTCGCGTTTTGACGCCTGGGCCAAGGGCGACGACCAGGCCCTGACCGAGGACGAGCAAAAGGGCGCCCTGCTGTTAATGCAGACGGGCTGCATGGGATGCCACAACGGCCCCCTCGTGGGCGGCACCGGCTTCCAGAAGGTCGGCGCGGTCACGCCCTGGCCCAACCAAAACGACCATGGCCGCCAGGACCTCACCAAGGCCTTGGCCGATGACATGATGTTCAAGGTTCCCAGCCTGCGCAACGTCGACAAGACCGCGCCGTACTTCCACGACGGCCAGACAGCGACCCTGCCCGAAGCCGTCAAGATGATGGCCCGCCATCAGCTCGGCCGCGAGCTGAGCGACGTCGAAGTCGCCAGCATCGTCGCCTTCCTCAAGACCCTGACCGGCGAACTGCCCCAGGCCCTGATCGCCGCCCCCGAACTGCCCCCGTCTGGCCCCCGCACCCCCAAAGCCATCAAGGGCTGAGCGCGGCGCATCCCATCAACCGGATGCCCGATGGGGTGTCTTCGCCTGCATCTGGTGAAGACACCCCATCCTTTTTATCTTTAATTTCAATGACTTATCGAAGAAGGCGGTGGGCGCACCCCCTGGTGCCCCCAGGATGTCGGACCCGATGTAGGCGCGGGTAGTGAAAAGTCTGATGACGACTGCCTCAGAATGGGATGGAATGCATTCCATGATGAAGGGTCTTTCCAAGCTGTTGGCGACGGTGATCACCCTGGCGGCGGCACCGTCGTTGGCGGGTGGCATCAACCACTTCGAGGCCGCCGCTGGCCCCCACAACTACATCGTCACCAACCATCCGGCGGTGCTGCCCCATCTGGTGCCGTCGGCGTGGATGCTGCTGTCGTACGCCAACGATCCGCTGGTGTTTCGCGACGACAACGGCAAGCAAATCGGTGACGCCATCGTCGCCAACCAGATCAACGCCGAAGTCGCCGCCGCCATCGGCCTCTTCGACCGCTTCGAGCTGGGCGTCGTGGCTCCCGCCTACTTCATGAACGGCGCCGGCTTCGACGGCCGGGGCTTGTCTGCCTTTGGCACCGGCGATGTGCGCGTACTGGGCAAGGCGCTGCTGACGCCGTGGAACGACGGCCTGGTCGCCTCATTTCGCCTCAGCTCCGACCTCATCCCGGTCGCGCAACTGTTGAACTCCGACGCCACCGCTGGCGCGCTCGGCGGCGACGTGTTGCCCAACGTGACCCCGGCCTTCAGCGTCGGCTTCAACAGCGAATATGTCCGTATGGGCCTCGACGCCGGCATCTTGCTGCGCGTGCCGCGCGAGCTGGCCGGCAAAGACCTCGTGGCCGGCAGCCAGGTCACCTATGGCGCAGGCGCCGAAGTCGCCATCGTGCCCAAGAGCCTGTTTCTCACCGCCGACGTCAACGGCCGCGCAGCCCCCAAGGCGCTCGGCTCCGACAAGGACCGCTTCCCCCTCGAGGCCGACCTCGCCATCAAGTACTTCGTGGGCCCGGTGCTGCTGATGGTCGGCGGCGGCTCCGGCCTGATTCCGGACTACGGCGCTCCCGACTTCCGACTGTTCGCGGCCGTCGGCTGGTTTGATCGCCCGGCTCCCGTCGTCGAGAAAGCGCCGGAGCAGGTCCGCAGCGACAAGGACGGCGACGGACTCTACGACGACGTCGACGAATGCCCCGATGACCCCGAGGACAAAGATGCCTTCGAGGACGACGACGGCTGCCCCGAGCCCGACAACGATCGCGACGGCATCGCCGACACCGACGACACATGCCCCATGGAGCCCGAGGACAAGGACGGCTGGGAGGACAAGGACGGCTGCCCCGAAGACGACAACGACGGCGACGGCGTCGACGACGGCAAGGACGAATGCCCCAACGATCCCGAGGTCAAAAACGGCTTCGAGGACGAAGACGGCTGCCCCGACGAGGCCACCAAGAAGAAGATGGTCATCGTCAAGCGCGACCGCATCGAGATCACCGACAAGGTCTACTTCGCCTACGACTCCGACCGCATCCTGCCCAAGAGCTACGAGCTGCTCGACAACGTCGCC
>CAJBHN010000983.1 GCA_903952805.1 uncultured Myxococcales bacterium
ACCAGCCGCAGATGAAGTACATGATGTACGGCATGCCGGTGTTTTTCTTGTTTATCATGTTTGGCATGGCTTCGGGGTTGTCGATCTACATGATCACCAACAGCCTGCTGCGTATGGCCCAGTCCTATTACATCAAGCGCAAGCACGGCTGACGTGTTCTGGTCGCCGATGACGACGTCGTCGGCCCGTTGCGTTGCGTTTCGTTCTTTGCGGTGGAGTGACCGATCATGGGTGGTTTTCGTTCGCGGCGACGTCACAAAGGCGGCGGTGGTGGTGGCGGCGGTGGCGGCGGCGGCGGCGGCGGCGGCGGCGGCGGTCACGGCCAGCAGTTTGCCTGGACCGGCGAGGCCAACGGGCTGCAACCCGGCGACGACGTCGGCAACCGCAAGAGCTTCAAGCCGGTGCTGGTGCCACCCGACGACATCGGCAACCGTCGCGATCCCGACGAAGAAGAAGACATCCCGTGGGATGACATCGGCAATCGCATCGAGGCCAACCCGACCCATGAGTTGTCGGGCATCTTGCTCGACCTCGACCCCAAGAAGCGCAAGCGCCGCGCCAAGGGCACGTCGACGCCGACCGAGAGGGTGGGCCGCTACATTGTCGGTGGCGTGAACCCGATCATCGCCGGCGGCAATCGTGCGCCGCCGCCGCCGCCGCCAGAGGAGTACTTCGCCGAGGTGCGCCCGTTCCAGGGGCAGCAGGCGTTCCAGGGGCAGCAGGCGTTCCAGGGCCAGCAGGCGTTCCAGGGGCAGCCACAGCAGCAGGGTCAGCCGGGTCAGCAGGGTCAACCGCGCCCCGACAAGAAGCGTCGCTTCGAGCAGGTCGACGGCGTGGCGGCCCAAGAAGTGTCCGAGCGGCGCGCCCAGCGCTTCTTCGACTTCGACGAGGACGACCGCTTCGAATACGCGCTCAAGTCGACGCCCGAGCAGAAGAGGGCCGAGGCCCTGCGTTTTGTCGACGACGTGCTGCGAGAGTCCGGTCGCCAGGCGGTGGTGCAGGCCCGGGTCATCGAAGACGGCGACAAGCCCAAGCTCCTCGTCACCATCGACGAGAAGGGTCCGCACGGGAAGTTGGCCGCGGCGCGCATCGCCGACAACGCCAACGAACCCCTGTTTGTGATGGGCAACGCGGCGTTGCTGTCGTTGAACTACCTCGCCAACAAGGTGGTCAACCGCTACCCCGACGACCGCATCCGCCTGGCGGTGCTGCCGGCGGCTGACGAGCGGCTGTATCTGGAGAGCCTCGAGGAGCACCAGCGTCGTGCCCGCGCCCATGCCCTGGCCGCGCCGCTGCCCGCGGTCGACGTGCCGGGAGCGGTCGCGCCGACGGTTGAGCCATTCGCCGCCGAGGCCGTCGCCGTCGCCGTCGCCGCTGCGGTCGAACCCCTCGTCGAGCCCGAAGCGCCGGCCAAGAGGGGCAGGGGCCGCAAGCCGAAGGCGTCGGCCGAGGCCGACAGCGCGGTGGCGCCCGCGGTCGCTGCGGTCGACGTGGCTCCAGCGGTGCCCGTGGCGGTCAGCCCCGCCCCAGCCCCCGTGGTGGCGCCTGCTGCGCCGGTGCCGGCCGCGGTTGGGGTCTGGGCCGCCCCAGCGCCCCAGCCAGTCCCCGCGCAGGCTGAGCCCGCGCCCAGGCCGGCTCCGATGCCCAAAGCGGCGCCGATGCCCGTCATGGTCGAACCTGAGCGCTCCTCGGGCCGTCGTGGCGCACGCAAGGGCAAGCGATCGGAAGAGATCATTCCGCCGCCCTCGGCCTTGCCGCCGGAGCCCGAGCTTGAGCAAGCCCCAGCGCCGCCACCGTCCCGGCGTCGGGTCCCGGCGTCGGAGCTGTTGGCGGCGCCGGCTGTCGACGACAACGGGCTGCGTGGGCCACCGCGTCCCCGCACCCGCCGCTCGAACGCGTTGGTCGAAGTTGTGCGGGTTACGAAGAAGACATGACGATCGTGCTTGACGTCTGCGTGGAGCGGCGGTAGGTATTCGCCGCCCACGCTACCTGGAGCGGTAGTTAAGTTGGTTATAACGCCGGCCTGTCACGCCGGAGGCCGCGGGTTCGAGTCCCGTCCGCTCCGCCAGGAGAAACCCGCAGCAATGCGGGTTTTTTCTTTTGGGCATGATCACTTTCGCGGTCGTCGTTGGTCGCCCGTAGCACGGGCGTAGCAAGCGTCGACGGCGGCGTTGGCGGCGGCGCTTTTGGTATCATCGACATGCGGGCGATTTGGTCGCGCAGATAGTCCTGCTGGAGATGGCCGTAGGTGCGCATTGTTGTCTGTGGATTGCGGTGCCGCAGGATGCGTTGAACGGCATGGAGATCGGTGCTGGCTTGCAGCATCAATGTGGCAGCGGTGTGCCGCAGATCGTGGAAGCGCAGCTGTCGACCAATGGCCGTCTTCCACAGCTTGAAATTGCAGCGGGGGCAGTGCTGGTCGTCCGGGGTTTCGGACTCGATTGAGAAGCCACAGCCCTGTCGGCGGCACTTCAGCTCGTAATGCTCGACGATGCCCGCCTTGGCCAGGGCGCGGCGCAATATGCGCTCGGGAGAGAAGCCGCTGCTGCGGCGCATCCGGCCCTCGCTGTCGGGGAAGACGTAGAGCCCGGGGGAGGCCATCGCCGTCACCAGATACGGGCGCAGCTCGGGGTGGATGGGGATGGTGTCGTGGTGGCCGCCCTTGGTGACGTCCCTCTCGTTGGAGCCACGCACGTGCAGCAGGCCCGTGACCGATCAGCGACGCCGGGAGCGGGGCGGGTGAATCTGTGAGACGATGGCGCTCGGCGAACGAGCACCTCGACCTCTACGTCGTCGTCATCTGCCGTCGATAGGCAGCCGGAGTCAGCTCGGCGGCTGGCAGGTCGAAAGCGTCCCGGTGGGTGCCGAGGCGCTCGAATGCCCAGGTGAGATAGGCCTGCACGGGCACCCCCTGGGCACGACATGTGGCCATGATGCCAAGGAGGATG
>CAJBHN010000984.1 GCA_903952805.1 uncultured Myxococcales bacterium
GAGCTTCACCGTCAGCGCCCGCTCAACGATGACCGGAGCGGGCTTTGACCACCAGCTGCCGGCACTCGTGGCGGTCACCTTGATGGTCAGGGTGCCTTCCGTCAGCGCCGGCTGTGCCGACTTGCCAACGACGACGGTGAGCTTGGTTTCGGTGCTCTCAGGGGCCTGCCACGGACGTTCGGGGGCCGCGTGGTGTTCCTCGCCAAGCATGGTGCTGACGAGGCCAGCACCGCTGCCTTCGATGACGACGTCAACCAGGCCTCGCCGTGGTTCACGCACGGTGATGACCACGTCGGTTCGTTGTCCCACGGCCGACGGCGCCACGATGTCGATGACCGGCGGATCGCCAACGACGCCCGCGCTCCAGATGGCGAACCCGCCACCGACGGCAACCAGCAACAGGACGACGACGACGAGGGGGAGACGCGAACGCCTGGGCTTTTCACCAAATGACATGACTCAGTCAGTCGTCGCGCGGGACCCGATCGTCAATCGAGGTCGTCGGATGCCTTGATGGTCTGGGCATAGCGGGCGAGGGCCAACAGGAGACCTCGCTCTTCGTCATCGCTGAAGCTCTCGAGCAACGCATTGAGTGCGCCGACCACGGCGACGACGACGATGATGAGCGCCGACGACGACTGGAGCGCCGCCGCACACAACGGATGTGCGATGTCGACGGTCACCCGTCCGTTGCCTTCGGTGACCGGAGCCGCGCCGCGACCTGTGGTGACCTGGATGCGTTCGATCTCGACGTCAAGCAGCAGGTGCTTGGGATGGCGGCGGACCAGCCGAATCTCGTCGACAATCCGCTCCCGCAGTTTCACAGCGTCGGACGGAGGCGGCGGTGGCTCTTCCGCCGGAGACGGTCGAGGCTCGCCTGCCGCCGTCGACGGCGGCGTCGCGGGCCTGGGTTTGGCCTTGACCTCCTTGGCCAACAAGCCGTGCTCCACCAACAAGGGCAGCAGTTCCGGAGGTCGAATCTCCAGGGCGTCGTCAATGCTGATGCAGCCACCGGATGCCACCGGCAATAATGCCAGCCGCTTGAGGAGAGACCGCAACGCGAGAGTGTCTTGGGGGATGCTGCCAGGGGGGGCGGCGGCGAGCCGCAGGGCGGTCGCGCTTACCAGATTGCGCAGGCTGACGTCGTCGTTGATCTCGATCGATCGCGCGACATCGGTCCACAGTTCGGTGACTTCGCGGGCGATTGACGCCAACAGCTTGGGTGTCAGGCGCAACTCGCGCCAGTCGGCGGAGACGGCGCTGGCGCCATCGACGATGCCAACGACGGGCAGCACATTGGACCAGACGACCTCTTCGACCAACAGTCCTTCTGCGCCCACCCACAAGCGCTGCAAGGCATCGCCCTTCGGGATGGCAAGGGTCAGTGACAGGTCGCCAATGGTCGTACGTCGTTGAATAGCTGAGGCTCCCGGGGGGCTTGGTGGCAGTCGGCCGAGGCGTGCGCGTCGTGCTGCCGCGTCAACGGCGGCTCGCCACGCGCTGTCGGCAATGGTGGTTGCCGTGATGCGGTCAAGGATGTGCCGTTCCATCGCCGACGTGACGACGACGACATCGTCAAAGCCAGCCGGTGTCGGGGGCGACGGCGCTGCGCTCAGGATTCGCATCGGCTTCTTTTTGCTGAACCGATCGAGGGTGACCTCCCGTCGGCCTGCGTCAAGGTAGAGGGCCACGGTGGCCAATCGACTCGCGATTTTCGCGTCGGCAGGTCGCCGATTGGGGCGCGACATGAACTCCAGCACGCGCGCCCGTCCCGACTCGCTCAGTCGCATCCCCGGTGTGTTGACGACCTCTTCCACCAACTCCCGCACATGGCTCGCCATCAAGTCGACCAACGCTTCGCGCCGCTTGTCAGCGACGATGCCGTCGAACGTGGCGTTGGGTGTGATGGCCTCCACGTCGACGATGGCAGCCATGCTGATACCCAGGCTGTTGCCCAGGTCAATGATGTCCAATCGTCGACCGCGATGAAGGACCTCGACCGTTGCCGTCGCCGACGTCATGGGCGGCCCGGTGAGCAGCGCGCATTCACCAGCGATGCCGAGGTGC
>CAJBHN010000985.1 GCA_903952805.1 uncultured Myxococcales bacterium
CTCGCCCTCGCCCTCGCCTTCGCCCTCGCCTTCGCCCTCGCCTTCGCCCTCGCCTTCGCCCTCGCCTTCGCCTTCGCCTTCGCCTTCGCCTTCGCCCTCGCCCTCGCCTTCGCCTTCGCCTTCGCCCTCGCCTTCGCCTTCGCCTTCGCCTTCGCCTTCGCCTTCGCCTTCGCCTTCGCCTTCGCCTTCGGCAGCAAATGCAGGCGTGACAGCGAACACGGAGACAAAGAGGACCAGGGCCGACAGCAATCGATGAACCATGGCGGAACGCTATCGCGCACACGCCGGAAGCGGAACCGCCCGCCCCCAGCGGTCGCATGTCGGTGCATTCACCACATTCGCGGCGTGGCGGACGGCTTCGATTCCTGCGTGAAGCGACGATGTGCGGTACTTGTCGTGCCGTGCTGTTTGCTGTTGTGGTTGTCATTGCCGGGTGTGCTGCGTTCGTCGCCTTGTTGACGACCAGGCTGGAGCGCATGGCTGCAGCGGTTGGCGTGGTTGGCAGCGCGTTGTCTGCCCATGCACTCGCTTTTTCGGGGCCGGCGGCGGCGGCGGTGCTGTTGGTGAGCACCGTGGCCATGATGGCGGCGGTCCTTGGCGCTGTCGCCGTCCTTGAGGTCGACGCGCGCCCCCAGCGACGGCTGCAGTTCTGGAAGCTCGGGTTGCTGGTGCCATTGGTGGCGGTGGTGGTGTTGGTGGGAGAGCCGCTCGACGGCGGCACCCTGGTGGCAGGAGGCCGCGCCACCGCGATTGCCGTTTTGACCCTGGGCGTGGCGACGGTGGCGGTGCCCCTGTTGGTTCGGCGTACCCAGGGGGGCTCGCCCCCCAATGGAGATCCATGACGAGTACCGCTCTCGGCTTGTTTCTGGTGGGGGTCGCCCTGGCCATCCTCATCTTGCGCCGTTCGCTGCTGGCGTCGGCGGTGGGCGTTGGTCAAGGCTGCCTGGGTCTGGCCCATGTGGCGGTGGGTCGTGGTCGCGTCGACCTCGCCGTCGCCATCGGTGTCACCGGCGTCGCCATCGTCATCAGTCTGGCTGCGGCCGCGGTCGCGGTCCATCGACGGCGCGGCATCGATCATGTCGATGAGTTGCGCGAGTTGCAGGGCTGATCATGAAACTGGTTGATGTTGACAGCCTGTCGCTGGTGCTCCTCTTTCCGCTGTTGGCGTCGGCGGTGGTCGCCGCCACTCCCGTGCGGGTGGCGCGGGTACTCGCCGGCGTGGCCGGGGTGGTCGGCGGCGCCCTCGCCGTGGGCCACGCCGTCGCCTGCGCCACCATCGGCGGTTTTGGCGATCAGGCTGGCGGTGGCTACGTCGGCGCCCGCCTGGTGGCCCGCTGGGTCTTGCCAGGCTTCTCTTTGCCACTGGAGCTGGAGCCACTGACGGCGCCGTTGTTGCTGGCCGCCGGTGTTGTGACCGGCGCCGGGATTGTGGGCCTCGCGCTGCGCGGTGGAGGCCGGGGCGCGCTCACCGCCTCCCTGCTGATCCAGGCCGGCCTCGTGGCCACGGTGGTGGTGGGGACCATCGTGGGCCTGGTGGGCGCATTTGTGTCCCTGGGCATGTTGGCGACCCTGGCCCCGTTGACGAGTCTGGGGGCTCGGCCCGCGGGCAACGCCGCCTTGCGGGCCTTTGCCGTGCAGCGGGTCGGCGACGGCGCCTTGATTGTGGGGATGATGGCGCTGGCGACGTCGCTTGGAGGCCTGGGCTTCGAGCAGTTGTTGACCGTGCCCCTCGACGTCGATGCCTGGTCCCGGGTGGCCGACGTCGGCTTGTTTGGCGGCCTGCCCCACCGAACCTTGTGGTTCATCGCCGGCAGCGGCGTCGCCACCGCCACCGCCACCCGGCTGGGGCTGCTGTGTTGGCCCATGCTGCGCGACCTGACGGCGTCCAGCGATCTGCCCGCCCCCCTCGTGGGCCTGGTGCAGGCCGCCCACCAGGGGGCCGCCGCCGTGGTGCTGGTGCGCCTGCTGCCGGTGTTGGCGCTGGCGCCTGAAGCCAGTGATGGCTTCTGTTGGGCCGCCGCTGTCACCGCGCTCGTCGCCGGCCTGCTGGGCTGCGCGGGTCGTGACCTGCTGCGCATCGACTCCCACCTGCTCGCGGCGGCGGCGCTGCCGATGGTGGTGTTGGCGAGCCTCGGCCAGGCATCGGGGCTGGTGCTGGCCGCCATCGTGGCCATGGCTGCCGGTCTGGCCTTGCCCTGGGCCATGGTCGAGTTGGCGGCGAGTCGCGGCGAACGAGACCCGGTGGCCCTGGGGGGCCTGGAGCACGTGCTGCCGCGCCTGCACACGACCCGGCTGCTGACGACGACGGCGCTGGCGCTGCTGCCCCCCTTTTCCGGATGGGTGGTTTGGGAGCGGGCTCTGGAGGCAGGGCTGCTGTCAACCAAGATTCCGCCGGCCTTGTACGTCCTCGTCGTGGTCGGCGCCCTGCTGGGGGCGATGGGGGCCTGGCGCGTGCTGCACCTGGTGTTCAATGGGCCCCGTCCCGATCCGCTGCCGTCGCTGCATCCCGTCCCGTTGCTGGCCATGCTGCCCGTGATGCTGGTGGCCTTTCTCGCTCCCGGGCTGGCGGTGCTGGAGATGCCCGGGCTGTTGTTGAACCTGCTGCCCCTGGCTGTGGACTACACCGGACCCCTGCTGACGTTCGTGGCGCCCAGCCTGGTCGAGCAGGCCGGGGTCATGGCGCATCTCATGGCCCCGCAGCAGCCGCCCTTGATCCCGCCTCATGTGTTCATCGTCGCCACCGTCGCCCTGGGCTGTGTGCCGTGGCTGGTGTCGGCAATGCTGTGGCGTGGCCGCCGTCAGGGGCCGCCTCCCGGCCGCCCACTGCTGCACCAGCCCCTGGTTGCAGCCATCGCCGCCCGCCTGGCCACGCTGGCAGGACGGGAGAGCCCCGTGGCCCGCTCGGTCTCCGAAGGCGTCGAGCGCCTGTCCCGGGTGTTGGCCACCAACCTGGTGCCGGTGGCGCTGGCGCTGGTGCTGCAACGGCTCCCAGGGCTGGCGTCGTCGGCGGTGGCGCTCGTGATGGGGTTGGCGGCCAATGGCGGCGTCCAGCGCACCCTGGTGTTGAGCTGCGCGATGTTGGCTTGGATCTTGTGGTTGAAGGCAGGCTGATCCCACATGACCCTGTTGAATGACCCTGCTTTGTTCTTGTGGTTGGTGCCGGTGCTGCCTGCGTTGGGGGCGGCCATGGCCGTGACGGTGCCCGGCAACGACCGCTTGACGCTGCGGGGCATCGGGATGCTGACCCTGCTGGGCGTGCTGGGCATCGTGGCCACCCTCGTGGTCGACGGCTGGGACGTCATCGCTGCCGGCGGCATTGCCTCCTCCCCGTTGCCGTGGTTGCCGGCGCTGCGGCTGACGTCGACGGCGACGCCGGCGCTGTTGACCATGGTGGTGGTGGCCCCCCTGGCCCTGCGGGCGGGAGCGCCGCGCGTCAAAGAAGGCATGGCGGCCTATGTCATTGCCATCTTGCTGCAGGTGGGCGTCACCGCGATGGCCCTGCTGCTGCAAGACCTGGCCTGGGCCATGGGCGCGGCGTTGGTGTCGTCGGTGCCCGGCTTTGCCCTGGTGGCGCTCTTTGGCGGCCCCGAGCGGGGCACCGTGACCTGGAGGGCGGCGGCCTTGTGGGTCACCGTCGACGGCGCCGCCCTCGCCATCGTCGTCGGCGGCGCCGGCCCCTGGCCCCCCGAGGTGGTGGCCATCGCCTTGTTGGGACCGGGGCTGGTGCGGCTGGCGGCGGGCCCCCACGGCTTGTGGGCCCTGCCGTTTTTCGAGATGGCCCCGGTGGCGTCGGCGTCGACGGCGGCGGCGGTGTCTGCGCCCATGGGGGCGGTGCTGTTGTGGCGCGGCGCCGTCGCTGCCGATCACGTCGGCGCCCTCGACAGCGTCGCGGTCGCCGCCGCCGTGGCCCTGGGCGGCGCTGCTGCCATCGGCGCGGTGTTGGTGGTGGTCGAGCGCGACCTGCGCCGCATCGTCGCCCATTGGGGGGGATTGCTCGGCAGCATCGTTGCGCTGGGCGTGGTGGCGGCGGTGATGGACGGCCGCGCGGTCAGCGACAGTCTGCTGTTGTCGTGCCACGCGGGGTTGTCGACGTCGTTTCTGCTGGTGGTCATTGAAGCCATCGAGCGTCGACTGGAGACCCGCCGGGTCAACCATCTGGCGGGCCTGGCCACCCTGGCCCCGGTGCTGGCGGGCGTGCTGCCCCTGGCCGTGCTGCTGCTGGCCGGGGCGCCTGGCCCCGGGACGGCGCCCACGCTGTGGAGCGTGCTGGCGGCGCTGGTGGCCAGCTCCAGCGTGGGCGTGGCCGGCGCCGCCTGCGTGGCGGCGGTGCTGGTGGGCGCGGTGGGCGCCGCCGGCGTCATGATTCGGGTGGTCACTCCCCAGCCGCGCAAGCACGCCCACTTCATCCGGATGTCACCCATGCAGACCATCAGGCTGGTGACGCCGCTGGGCGCCATGCTGTTGGCGGCGTTGGCGACGGCCCCGCTGCAGACCCTGCCGCAGCCGTCGTCGTTGTCGTCGTCGTCGTCGCACGCTGCTCATGCCGACGGGGGCCAGCCATGAATGGGTCTAGCGTACCGGCGTCGACCCTGGTGCTGCTGTTGGCCGCGGGGGTGTGCCTGGCCCTGGAGGCTGTGGGGACCCGCGCCGGCGAGCGCAAGCGCATCCAGCGCGGGCATGTCGCGGCGGTCGTCGTGGCCGCCGCCTGCGCCGTTGCCGTCGGCGGCGTCACGTCGGTCCTGCCGGCGGCTGGTCTGGCGGGTCCTCCGGCGGCAACGGCCCTGGCCATTGCCCTGGCGCTGGTCGGCTTTGCCGCCTGCGAAGGCGCCGCGATGCTCGGTGAGCGCGCCGCCATCGCGTTGACCCTGGGCGCGGTGGTGGTGCTGGTGGGCACCGGCGCCCCACCGTCGTCCCCCGAGGTGATGGCGACCCTGGGCTGCGCCGCCCTGGCCATCGCCGCCGTGGCGGTGCGATCCACCGGCACCGGCGGCCGCAGCGATGACGGCCCCACCGTTGAAGCCGCCACCAAACAACTCTTTGCCGGCGGCATCGCGGTCCTCTTGGTCGGCGTCGACGTGGTGGTGCCCGGGACCGCGCTGGGCGTCGTCAGTGCCCTGGTGGGTCTCATGCTCGCCCTCGGCTTGCCTCCGCTGCACGGTCCGCGTCTCGACCTGGCCCACGGCGCCCCCCCGGGCGTGGCGGCGCTGGCGGCCTTGCCCCTGGTGGGACTTGGACCCACCTTGGCGGCGCAGGTGGTCGCGGGCCCCCGAGCGTTGGTCGAGGTGCTGTGCGTGGTGGGCTGTGCCGGCTTGCCCCTGGCGGCGCTGGGCCAGGTCTCCATCCGTCGCATGCTCGGGCTGTTGGCGGTGTCGCAGGTGATGCTGCCCGTGACCGCCGCGATCGTCGGCCACGACCTGGTCACGGCTTCCGCCGTCGCCGCCGCCGGCGTCGTCGGCCTGGCGGTGGCCACCGCGGCGTTGCCGCCGCTGCACAAGCCCGGCGCCAGCTGGGAGGACATTTCGGGGGCCGGACGCCTCGCGCCGTGGCGAGCGGGCCTGGTGGTCTTTGTGGCGGCGTTCGCGTGTGGCCTGCCTCCGACCATTGGTTTCTCGTTGCGCCGCAGCCTGGCCCACACGGCGGGCCTGGTGGGCACCGATGTGCCCGGCCTGGAGAGGCTGGCGTCGTGGCTGCCGACGCTGTTGATCCTCGGCGGCGCCGTCATGGCCCTGCCGGTGGTGCGGACCGCCCTGTTTCTCTTTGCCAAGACCCCGCGCTCGCTGCGGGCGCCACCGCTGACGTCGACGGCGTTGACGGCGACGCTGACCCTGGGAGCGGTGGTGGCCATGGCGGTGCTGTGGTCGGGCCTCGATGCTTCGGTGTGGCTGGGCCACCCCTGAGGACGTCATGGGGGGCTTGACCGGCGCTCGGATGCCTTGATGGGGCGGCGGTGGCGCTGCGGAAATGTCACACTGAGGGCATGAACATGCTTGCTCGTCTCTCCACCAAGAACAAAGTCCTGTTGGTCGGCGCAGCGCTGGGTGTCGGCGTGCTCGGCATGGCGGCGTTGTACACGGCGGCCAGCCTGAGTTGGGCCTACTCCGAGGGTGACCGTTCGGGCACGGTGCTCAAGGTCTCCAACAAGGGGTGGGTCTGCAAGACGTGGGAGGGGGAGCTCGCGATGGCGATGGTCGCCGGCGGCGTCCCCGGCGACCAGGGCGGCATCTCGACCAGCACCTGGACCTTCACCGTCCGCGACGACGCCCTGATCGACAAGATCAACGCCGCCGTCGGCAAGCGTGCGGTGCTGCATTACGCGGAACACAAGGGCGTGCCGAGCACCTGTTTCGGCGACACCCCCTACTTCGTCGACGACATCCGCATCATCGAGTGAGCACAGACGACGGTGGGGCACGGGCTCCCCACGCGCTCTCGTCGTTGGACGCCCACGCACGATCGGTCTCGTCACCACCATCGCTCACGTCGCCCGGTCGGGCCCGGGCCTATTCGGCGGCGCGGGTCGTCGGCGTGGTCGTCGTCGCGGTCGTCGACGACGTCTTCTTGGAGCGACCGAGCAGCCGGTCGAGCAGGCTGCCCGAGGTGGCCTCGATCTCGGCGAGCACGCCCTTGGTGCGGGGCTCAAAGCGCTCCATGAAGCGCGCGGCCAGCTCGCGTCGCTCGTCGGCGTCGACGGTGCCCTGGACCTTCTTGGCCTGGTCCACGAGGACCTCGGCGGTCAATGACCAGGTGAGCAGCTTGGTGAGGCGCTCGGCATGCAGCAGGCCGAAGGAGAAGTCCAGGGCGGGGTCCCACTCCTTGGTCAGCGACGACTTCCACGACGACAACGGCCCCTTGCCGACCCGGCCAAGCTTGTCAGCGGCGATGCGCGACATGATGGTTTGCATGGCCGACAACGACGCCAGCCGCAGCCGGGCTGCCGCTTTGTCGAGGGGGTCGTGCGCCGACAGCGCCTTGATGCGGGTCTCGGCGATGTCCTTGGCGAAGCCGACGGGATTCTTGATGGCCGCGCCCAGGTTGTCCTTGAGCGCCATCAGCGCCTGGATCTGGCTGGTGCCTTCGTAGACGGGCAGCACGAGGGCGTCGCGCAGGAGCTTCTCGGTGCCGGTCTCCATGATGTAGCCGATGCCGCCCTGAATCTGCATGGCCATGCGGGCCATGCGCACGGCCTCTTCACCGCCCCAATACTTGATGAGGGGCGGGAGGGAGCGGGAGCGAGCCGCCGACGTCTTGGCCTGCTTTTCGAGCTTCTCGCGCTCGGCGGCGTTGGCCGGTGGTTTGGTCTTCAGGTGCATCTTGAGGCGGGTGGCGACCTCTTCGTGAAACGCGGCCTCAAAGGTGGCGGCACGCAGACCGCGAATCACGACGTCCATCTCGTCGAGGTAGTCGGCGATCATCTCGTGGCGGGCGATGGGCTTGCCCATGCTGACCCGCTCTTCGGCGTAGGTGCGGGCGGTGCGGTAGGCGGCCTCCATCGTGCCGAGGGCCTCAAAGGCGACGGCGATGCGGGCGTTGTTCATCAGCACCAGCATCAGGCGGAAACCCTCGCCCCGCTGACCGATGAGTTCGGCGACGCTGTTTTCGTAGTGGATGGTGGCGGCGACGGCGGAGCGCTGCCCCATCTTGTGCTCAATGCCGCCAATGACGAGGTTCTCGCGGGCGCCCGCGTCCTCGCGCTGGGCCGGCTTGCCGTCGGTCCCGATGAAGCGGGGCACGTAAAACAGCGACAGCCCCTTGAGGCCCGGGTGGGTGCTTTCGTCTTCGCTGCGGGCGATGACGATGTGGTGGGCGGCATGGCCGGCGGTGATGTAGATCTTCTGGCCCGTCAGGCGCCAGCTGCCGTCTGCTTGCGGCGTGGCTTTGCTGCTGAGGCGGGCGAGGTCGGAGCCGGCCTGCGGTTCGGTCAGCACCATGGCGCCGCAGTCGGTGCCCTCACCGAGACGACGGATGATGTCGTCGAAGCGGGACTTCACCGGGCGACCATCGACGAACGTGACCGAGCCTTCGTCGCTTGAGTACAGCTGCAGAGCGCCGGCGATACCGCCGAAGAAACCAAACTGGCCGGTGACCGACGCATCGGCCCGGGTCATCATTTCGAAGAGAACGTTTTGCACCATGATGGGCGTGTTCATGCCCCCCAGGCGACGCGGCAGCGTGATGCTCATGGCGCCGAGGTCGGCCAGCCCCTTCAAGATGGTCTGCATGCGCGGGGTGTCGGTGACGTCGCCGTCTTTGAACGTCGGGTGCTGGCTGTCGAGCTCATGCTCCCAGGGGGCGATTTCCTTGGCGATGTACTCGCCGAGGGCCGTCAGGATGTCCTGATAAAAAGCCCGACCGTCGGCCCCGTTGGTGAAGCGATCGTCGTCGAGGAACATCTGCTCCTGCAGGTCCACCAACGTGTCCCAGTCGACCAGGCCCAGCTGAAAACGCAGGTCGTCGTTGTCGAGAAAGAAGTTCGACGAAGCCGGTTGGGCCATCACACACCTCCAAGTGACCCATCGCCGCGATGGGATGCCGGGAATCTAGGCACTTTGACAAAAATGTCAACCGAGCATGACGCGAGGCGTCAAGGCAGACAAAGGCGAGCTGCTTCGGCTGCGGCGTCCAAACGTGTACATTTACGATTGGGCGTGCGCCCGGGGACAACGCATACATGAGACGGAGACTGAGACTTGGATTGACCGCGTTGGCGATTGCGCTTCCGATGAGGCTCGCTGCGGCAAATACGCCGGACGGTGCAATACCTGAGGCCGTGGCCGAGGAAACACCGAGCGCACGTTTGAACACCGTTGACGGTGGGGCCCTCGAGCTGACAGTGGGGTGCACCGCTTGCCTTCTTGACGTAGAGATTGTGCGTTGGCGCGATGGTTCGGGGACGAGAGCCGACGTTGTCGTTGCCGCCACCGATATCGTCAACGACATTGTCGACACCGCACGGATCGAGCTGCCCCGTTCGCTTGTTGGTCGCTCGCACGCCTTGGAGCTTCGGGCGACGCTTGTTCGCGAAGACGGAGCATCGACCCACGAGCTGCAACGCGTCGTGTTTGTGAAGATGGAGCAAGGCGTTGATGGGCTGGTGACAACGCCAGTTGTGTGGGCGGACTACCTTGTCGCCAACAACCTGGCCCAGATTGAAGTCAACGCCTCTGGTGAACGAACCCTGGACCTCACCGGAGGCAAGCAGTGATGCGATGCCTTTTCATCTTCGTGGCATTTGCGTTGGCCGCGCCAGCGAGCTGGGCGCAGTTCAGCGGCGTCGTCAGCGGGCGTGTCACAGCCACTGACAGCCGTGAGGACCCATATTCAGCGGCGGGGTACCTGTCGTCGACGAACCCACTTGGCAACGCGGAGTACAGGCTCCCCAATCGATTCAACGACCGCCTCGTCAATGTCCCGGAGATCTTGGTCGAAGTGTGCGTCGAACTCGGCTTCGTTCCATGTCGGTACCAGTGGACACGGACGGACGAAGGCGGTCGCTTTGCCGTTCCGTGGTCTGGCCTGCTCCCCCCAACAAAGATTCGCGCACGGGTTTATGCCATGCGGCCACAACTCGCCGATGGCGAAGTGATTGCGGGTTCCAACCCTCCTCCTCGCGAATTTCGGGTCACGACCGCTGGTGTCACCAACGCGATTGTCGGAAGCAATGAGATCAACTCAAGTACGGGAGGTCTGGAAGGAAACCAGACCCTGAATGTTCGCTTGTCGACCACGTCGACGGCTGTCGAAGTGGTGAGCGCATACCTCACAGCCGAGGAAACCTACGCGATGCTCTCGGAACAGTCGATTCCAGCCGGTGGGTCTATTCGAAGCGATATGCAAGGGGTCGACATCTTCGCCAACAGCGTTTTCTCGGGTGACTCCGGTGGTGGGGTTGCACCAACGAACGCGGAGGTGCTGCTTGTGCCTGGGGTGGCACAGGCCCGCCCGTTTACATTGGCGCATGAACTTGGGCATATCGTCGCCTGGCGGGCGATGGATTGGTTGGCTCCTCCCTACGAGTTCAGTGCCTACACCTACGACGGCGATGTTACCTGGAGTGATTTCAGCAACGAGCACGAGAAGCCGGCGTTCTGGGAGGGCTTCGCGCACTTCGTTGGCGGCATGTGGATGTGGCCTCGAGACGCCAATCCAGGGGAGCCAACGGGAAACACCTGTGGTGCGAGCGGGAACAATCCTGGATTCCCCAGGGGGCAC
>CAJBHN010000986.1 GCA_903952805.1 uncultured Myxococcales bacterium
GAACAGCGTGGCGTCGCCGATGGAGGGATCGTCATCGTCACGGCGAACGCCGACCACCCGCAGGTCGTGGATGGTGGTGCCGGTCGCACCAGCGTAGCGATGGGTCAGGGAGCCGGCCCGAAGGACGCTGCGGGACTGCTTGGACGCCAGCGAAGCACTCACGATCGGGAGCGTAGCGCCAGCCCCCCGAACGAGGCAGCACGCTGTGACTGCGGTCACCATATCGTCGGTGAATGCGGACACCTGTACGCCTGACCGACAGCCAATGGCCCCCGCCGCCAGCGACGTCGCACCAGCGCCGACAGCGCCAGCAGCGACGTCGCTGCTCCCGACGGTGCGCCAAGGTCGCAGCCACACCCACCTGCACCCACGTCGTCGCTGGCGCTGACCCACACATGGCCGGTGATGGTGCGCACGACGCCGTCTTTCAGCACCTCGACCCGCCAGCGGGTCGCCCCCTGCGCGGGCACCGGCACGGCTTGATCGACGGTGACGTCGTCGCTGTCGACGGCGATGTCGGTGGCGGCGGCCCCGGGACGTCCGTCGGCGACAAAGCGCAGGGTGTTGCCGGCGCCGCCGACGATCCTGGCGCTGAGCTGCACGGTGTCACCGGCGGCGCCAAAGACGGTGTCGACGCGGCCCTCGTGCTCGGCGCGGGCGGGCGTGGTGCTCAACTCCACCATCGGGTCGCCGGGTCCCTGCAGTTTCACGACGGTGCGGTTGTCGCGCAGGCCCACCAGCAGGTCTGGCGTCGACAGGCCGTTGGCGAAGATCAACGTGGTGGGATCACCGATGGGCGAACCGAACGCTTCGAGGTCGACGCCGGCGCGGTGGTCGTCGGAGCCGCCGACGGGGGCGGCGTGGCTGCCGTCGTCCAAGACGGTGTCCCAGAAGTCGCGGGCCCCCTGCCCAAAGATGAAGCCCGCCTGGTCGGTGCCGCCAGTGGCTACTTCGACGGCGTCGATCGACGACGGCACCGCATGGGTCCAGGCGCAGCCGATGCAGACGTCGCCAAGATCGAGGCTCGGATGGTTGATGCTCACCATCGCCCCCTGGGCCGCAAATGCCGCGACGGCGTCGTCGATGGTCGTCGTCAAGCCGAGCTTGTGGTCGACCGGGCCGCTGACGCCAAACGCGTTCATGTGGCCGCCGTAGGTCGTGAACTCCATGCCCGGCACCAACAACACGTCGTCGTTGGCGGCCTGCACCGGCGTCAGGCGCTCCAGCTGGCTGCTGGTGTTGTGGTCGGTGATGACGACGAAATCGAGGCCCCTGGACCGCGCGAAGTCCACGATCTCCTGCAACGGCGGCCGGGCATCCCCCGAGTCCGCCGAATGCACGTGCAGGTCCCCGGCGTAGAAGCGGGCCGTCGTCGACAACGTCGGCGCCTGCAGCGGCGCCCGAGCGGTGGCGTCTTGCAACGTGGGTGACTGTCGCAGGAACACCTCGATGTGGGAGCGAGGTGCCGCCGAGACCACCTTGGCCTTGCCGACGACGACGTACCAGGTCCCCGCCGGCATCGGTCCGGGCAGATAGCTGCGGCTGGCGGCGCCGACGCCGACGATGGCGGGTTCGGTGTTGCCGCCGCCCCAGCCGCGAAAGCCGTCGGGGTCTTCGACGCCGAAGTCGAGGATGTCGCCGTCGCCGAGGCTCTGGTGGCGCACCTCGATCTCGGCGGTGCCCGCGGGCACGTCAAAGGGCACGAGGAAGAAGTCGGGGCCGCCGGCGGGTACTGCTTCGTCGACGACGACGGTGGGCGTTTCTGGCTGGGCGTCGACGGTGCTTGCCCACAGGGCGATGATGAGCGCGACCGGTCGATGACGGTGGAGAGCCATGGCCGATGCTAGCCCGGGCCGAGCGCAAAGCCGCCATCGACCCACGAGGTGTGATGCTCGCTGCCCCGCTGGTGACGCACCAGACAGCGCTCGCCGTCGCCAAGCTGCTCGACGAGGGCCTGCACCGCCGCCCGCCGGGCCGTCCCCGGGGCGCGAAACGCAGCGTCGTTGATGGGCACCGCCTGCCAGCCGAGCGCGTCGCCGCCATCGTCACCGTCGTCGCCGTCACCCGCCTCCGTCTGGGTGAACACGACGACGAAGTGCTGGCCGCAGCTGGCGCACTTGTTCACAACGATCTCCCGATGGGGATCAGACACCAGCGGCCGCACCATCGACTGGATGGCGAGCCAGGCCACCGCCGCGTCGTCTCCCCGACGCGAACCGACCCTTCCCTCCTGAATATGCTTGTCAACGTTTGGATTCTGCCGACAGAGCGATGCGGGTCATCGCCTGCATCGAGGAGCAAGACGTCGCGAAGAAGATCCTCAGCCATCTCGGTCTACCCGCCGAAGCGTTGCCGACGGCGCGGGCCCAGGCCCAGCCTGTGACGCTCGAGCAGTTCCCAGCCGCCTGAGGGTGCCATCCGGGGTTCCAACGACCTGGCCCGAAACCCTCTCCCTGACGGGAGAAGGCCGAGACGCGCCACGCGTTGATCGCCTACTGCGCGAGCTTGAAGTCCGGCACGCCAAACACGCTTGACGCTTGGTTGTTCACGGGCATCCCCGTGAGAGGGCCGGTGAGGGCCGCCTCAAAGGTCACGAGCCCCTGGGTCCGCGGGAAGAGCCCGGCGGGCCGCAGGAACTCGTCCGTCGACTCGCTGGTCTCGACGCGCGCGACGACGAGGTAGCGCCGGCCGGCCGTCAGCCGCACCGGCGTGACGTCTACGTATGTGTAGTTGCCGGCGCCGACGACGGTCGCCGACGAGATCATGGTCCCGGTGGCGACGTCGTACAACTCGACAGGGACCGAGCCGCGAAAGCGGCCGCCGAGGGCCGTGAGCCAAACGTTCTGCGTCGGCACAAAGCGCAGCCCGCCAGCGAAAGCCTCGTTGGTGAGGGTGGTCATCAGCGGGGCCCGACGACGCCACTGCGCCTGGTCGGCCGTCGTCGGCTCGTCGGGGACGAAGCGGACGTCGGCTTGGCCGTAGAGCACGGTCGAGGCGTTGGTGCTCGGGTAGGCCTCGGGGTTGATGTTGGTGGGGGCGTAGCGGCCGCCCTCGATGACGACGCTGCCGTGGGCGCGCGGCAGGGCCGCGACGTACTCATAGAAGCCGCCCGAGCCCGCGAGCGAGACCGCCACGACGTAGCGCCGGCCGGCGACGAGGTTCACGTTGATGTCGGCGTAGGCGAATGCGCCGCTGGAGGTGACCATGGTCTCGGCGAGGACGGCTTGGGTGACGTCGTCGTAGAGGCGCACGCGCTTGGTGCCGATGAAGCGGCCGCCTATGGCCGAGGCTTTGCCGGAGACCTGCGGCGTAAACGCGTAGCCCATCGTGTAGCTCCAAGCGACGGGGCCGGTTGCGGTACCGGCCTGCGGCGCCCACACCGCCGTCGACGGCGGGCCGGGGGGGGCGACGAAGCCCGCGGCGCTGAACTTCACGTCGGCGATGCCGTAGTGCATCGTCACCGTCTGCGTCGTTGGGTAGGCGTCTGGCTGGCCCGCGGTGTATGCGTAGACGGAGCCGAGGAAGCGCAAGCCCCCAACCGACGACGGCGCAGCCGGGCTGACAGCGCTCTGGCTGCCGCCGCTGCCGGCAAGGACGACGGCGACGACGTAGGTTTCACCAGCGACGAGGGTGACGGGCGTGATGGGGGCGTAGGCGAAGGCCGTGCCGGCGCCGGTGACGTTGACCTGCGCGAGCAAGGCGCGGTCGGCGTCGCGAAACAGCCGCACGATCTTGGTGCCCGTGAAGTGGCCGCCGAGCTGGCTGATGACGCCGTCGCGCTCGGCGACGAAGCGCGCGCCCATCGTGTAGGACCAGGCCACGTTCGTCACCGACGGCGGTGGGGCAAGCTTGGCGGTGAGGCTTGAGGCCGGGGCGCCGACGGCGAAGGCGACGCTGTCGGGGCCGCTTGCCTCTGGATTCTCAGCCAGGTTCACCGTGGTCACGGCGCCGCCGTCGTAAGCGATCGACTGCAGCGAGAGGCTCGAGCCGGCGTACCGCCGAAAGTGCACGCGCCGCGTGATGGGGTCGGCGGCAAGGGCGCCGTAGGAGTCGGTCGACGACGTCAGCAGAGCGACCGGTGCCGACGTCCCTGACAACGACACCCTGGTGATCGTCCGGCTGTCCGTGCAGCAGCCGACGACGCGCCTGGTGCTCGCGAAGGCGACGCCGCTGTCCTCGTCGATGGCGACGCTCTGCAGGCCAGGGATGGTCGCGATGATCTGCGTGCTTGACGTGCTACGGCTCTCGGCCACGAGGGTGTCGCCAGCGACGAAGTAGATGGTCGACGGCGTCATGAGCGCCGGCGTGCGCGTATCGCTCAGCACCGTCACGGTCCCCGTCGCCAGGTTGAGGCTGCGCTGCTCGATGACGCCGCCGGCCTTCCTGACCCGAAAGCGCAGCGCGCCGAGCGGATCGAAGACGAGGGCCTCGGGGCGGTCGGTTCCCTCGAGGCTGAGTACGAGCTCGGGGTCATCGCCCGACGTCGGGACGCGCACGATGCGCTCGCCCGTTGTCGGCACGTTCAGCTCAAAGATGGTGGGGGCGACGATGGCGTAGACGACGCCCGTCGCCCCATCGTGCGCCAGCGAGGCTACGTTGAGGTTGACGTTGCCGTACGAGAAGTTGGCGCCGGGCCGGCCGTTGGACCCAGGCGGCAGGTCAAAGACGAAGTGGCGCTCTCCGGTCGCTGTGTCGTAGCGCTCGAGCCCGTTGTAGGTGCCGACGAAGACCTTGGTGCCCGCCTGCGCTGTCGTGGCGGCGAGCAGCAGGCCCACGAGCATCGGAAGGAACGCGCGGCGCGCGTGGTGGTCCAGAGACGGTCGAAACATGAATGGCCCCGGGCTGAGGTGAAGAGCAGCTGAAGCCACCCCCGCTGCCAAAGGCATGCCAGGGAACGGGTCTCCATGCGGCGCGCCTCAGCGGGGCAGGTGATGCGGCGGTGCACTTATGTGGGGCAGGAGATGGCGCAGCGGTGCGTCGCCTTGATGCAGAGCCGAGCTGGTGACCGCTGATGGTCTCAGTGTGTCCTGCGAGGTCACAGGTGTGCCTGGCAGGGGGACGGAAGTGTATCCTGCGAGGTTACAAATGGGCCCGCCGTTGTCGGTCAGCGAATCAGACGCGCGGCGTGGTGCAGGTCGTTGCCGAGATTGATGTCGCCGTCGCCATCGACGTCGCCGTTGTGATCGGCCTGGCCCACCGTGCTGCCGTGCAGCCTTTGCCAACCGTCGTCCATGCCATCGCGGTCGCTGTCGGTGGGGCGGGTGCCAGCCCGCAGCGTGCCCCAGCCGCCGACCTCGTCC
>CAJBHN010000987.1 GCA_903952805.1 uncultured Myxococcales bacterium
CCTGACGCTCGGCAAACGGCGTATCGATGCTGCCCGACCACGTCGTGAAGCCGCGCAAGCAATTGGGGCACAGGGGATCGCCGTCGTCGACCACATGAATCGGAATGCGAAACGGCACGCCGCACAGATTGCAGGTCTCGGCGCGCGTTTCCTCGGGAGCGCGGGTGCCGACCTCGTAGGCCCGCAGAATCAGGGCCGCGCACGAGCGGCACAGCGCCTTGGACGAATCTCGGGGTGCGTAGGGGACGTGGTCCTCAGCCCCACAGCGCCCGCAAGCGACACGTCGAGCCACGCGGGTGCCGTGTTCGTTGCGCTCTCCGCCGACGTAGAGGTTGCCGCCGCCTTTGCGCTCGAAGGACCGCACCGGAGCCGACGGCCCCGTTTGAAGCGGTCGAACAACCTCTGGGGGCTTGCGGCCCCGGGTATTGACGCGCTTCTTGCCAGTGTCGTCGGACGTCATCAGGTGCTCCGCCAGCCGCTCTTCGGTTTTCGGGCCGTCGCCGACAGCCACCGCTGTTCGTCTACCAATTTGGCAGGAAACGCCAAGCGCCAAAACCTGCCGTCATGCTTGGCTCCGGGGCGGACCAGAAACCGAACACGTCGCAATCCGCGCGAGGGATCACTATTGTCCGCGCCATCATGGTTGGCCCTGGCTCACTGGTGTTCGGCAAATACGAGGTGGTGCGTCGCATCGCTGTTGGCGGCATGGGTGAGATATTCTTGGCCCGTCAGACCGGCGTCGTGGACCGGCTGGTCATCCTGAAGAGCCTGCTGCCCCAGCTGGCCAGCGACTCGCAGGCCCTGGCCCAGTTTCTCGACGAAGCCCGCATTCTGGGGAGCATCAACCACCCCAATATTTGCGCGCTCTTCGACGTCGGCGAATGGGAGGACGTCTACTTCATCGCCATGGAGTACATCAACGGCGTCGACATCTCGGTGATTCTCCGTTTTTGCGAGGACAACAAGAAACGACTGCCGCCACTGACCTCGGCGCACATGGTGCGGGAAGCCGCCCTTGGCCTCGACGCAGCCCACCTCGCCACCGACGCCACCGGCGTACCCCTGCGCGTCGTTCACCGCGATATCAGCCCCCACAACATCATGGTCCGACAAGATGGGCTGACCAAGGTCGTCGACTTCGGCGTCGCCGTCGCCGAGAATCGGATGCAGAAGACCGAAGCGGGGATGCTGAAGGGCAAGCTTGGCTACATGCCGCCCGAGCAAATCCGGGGCGCTCCCGTCGACCCGAAGGCCGACCAGTTCTCCCTCGGCGTTGTCCTGTGGGAGATGCTGACGCAGCGACGCCTGTTTGTCGGGGAGAACGCCGCTCAGGTCTTCATGCGCATCCTCAAGGGACCCGTGCCGGCACCATCGTCGCTGGTGCCAGATATTCCCAAGGAACTCGACGCCATCGTCCTGCGCATGACCGCCAACGAACCGGTGGAGCGCTTTGCTCGACTCACCGACGCCAGCACGGCCATTCGACGCGTGCTCGAGCAGTACAAATCTCCCGACAACTCGGTGCAACAGCTCATCCGTGCCACGGTTGGGCCGGAGCTCAACGCTCGACTCAAAGAGCTCGCATCGACCCCGCGCGTCGAAGCTCCCGCCCGCCTGGCGCAGTCGTCGACATCAGGGACGCCCACCGGGATCCCCTCGTCGTCACTCGGCGCGTTCTGCGGGGCCTGCGGCAGCCCGGTCCAGGGCGGGGACCGCTTTTGCCGGGTGTGTGGCGCCACCATCGGCACCGGTTCAAACCCGCGAGCAGTCCTCCCGAGCAGCGGCAGCGGCACCGTCCCCCGAGTCGACGTCCTTGGTACCCGGACCAACGTGGTCCGACGTGATGACGGCACCGGCAGCCAGACCGGGGCACCAGTGGCAGGCGCCTCCATCGGCACGCCCATGGGTATTCGGGCCACCACCACCGAACTGGCCGTCGTGTCCGGCCTGGTCGAAGTCCTTGAAGCCGGCCAAATCAACGTCGCCGGCACTGAGGCCCGCGCCGCCGCCTTTGCCGTCGTTGACGATACGGCTACCCGCTATGGCACGGTCGCCGACCAGCAGGCCGACGGACGCTTCTCGATGTCCTTCATCGGCGATGGGGCCATCGCGAAAGCGGTGGCCGTCGCCCGCAGCAACGCCCGCATGGCTGCCCGCGCTGGGGCCGACGTCATGTTGCGCATGGCGGTGGCCTGCGAGCAGGCGGCGACGCCGACGCCAGATCAAGTGCAAGCCCTGAAGGCAACCGGCGTGGAATTGGTCGACAACTGCGCGCCCGGCTCGACCATCATCGTCGACGCCGCTCGCCAGCGAGGCGGGGACCCCGCAACCACCCGCTCGGCCATGGTCCGCCTGCGCGACGGTGGCAGCGTCGTGGCCCATGAGCTGGCGCTGCCTCGTCGCCTGATGGGACGCAGCCACGACGTCGTCCTCATCGACAGCACCCTTGAGGCCGTCGCGCGTGACAAAAAAGCCCAACAACTGATGTTTCTGGGCGACAGCGGCGTCGGCAAGAGCGCGTTGCTCGAGGTCGGTCAGGCGTTTGCGCGCGATCGGTCATTTCTCGTCGGCTTTGCCCGCGGTGCCCGCATCGCTGAGCCCCTCGCCCTCGACTTGCTGCGCCAACTCGTTCGCACCGTCTGTCTGGACTTGCTCGCCCGCGAGCGCCTCAGTGGCACCTGGAGCCGCGCGATCGACCTCGTCGGCATCGCTCCCGCCTTTGCCTCCCGTTTGAAAGCCCTGATCGACGAGGACACCGACGCCAACCTCAAAGATGTTCCGGCGGCGAGGCGGCGATCGGTCGTCAAGGCCAGCGTGTTGGCATTCTTTGAAAAGCTGACCGACAAATGCCCCGTCGCCCTGTTCGTCGACGACCTCCACAAGGGCGATGTCCAAAGCTTCGAATTCCTTGGCGAACTCGGCGCGCGCCTGGGCGATCGACGACTGCTGATCATGACCGCAGGTCGCCCCATCAAGGGCGAGCGCGTCTTGCCACTGGCGCAGCGCACCAACCTGGGCCCCCTCAAGCCAAGCGAAATCGTCGCGGTCGCCGGCTTGCTGCTCGGCAGCCCGGTCGTCGACCCGCTGGCTGGTGTCCTCGTCACCCGCGCCAACGGCAACCCTTTCGTCCTCACGCTGGTGTTGCGCCAGCTGACGGCGATGAGACAACTCGCGATGTCTCCCAATGGCATCCAGCTGATGGTCGCCCCCGACCGCCTCGGACTCCCGCCCACGCCAGCCGGCCTGATCCACGCCAATCATGCGACCCTGCCACCCGAGGCCCAAACGGTGGTTCTCGCCGCGGCCCACATGGGTCAGGTGTTTGAGAGCCTCCAGCTCGCGCGCATCGTCGATGGCATCAAGGACCTCGCCGGCGCGCTCAAGGTGCTGGCCGACGCGGGCATCACCGAGCTCATCGGCCCTGAACTGTGGGCGTTCAAATCCACGACGGAGCTGGAAACCATCCCCGGTCGGCTCGACGCCATGCAGGGAAGGCGCCTGCAGCAGCGGGTCGCCGACGTCCTGGCCAAAGACGCCGAGGGGCGCTTCACCATCGAGGTCGGCGAGCGTCTCGCGCTGCACCTGCAGGCCGCCGAAGCCCGCCAGCGGGCCGCCGAAGTGTCGTTGCTGGTGGCCGATCGAGCGATGCTGCTGGGGCTGTTTGAACTCGCCGGCGACCATTACCGCCGCGCCCTCGCCCAGGACTGGCGCACGATGGCTGCCTCACCTGGCGCCGAGGACAAAGCCATTCGCGTGCTGCGCGATGCGACGATGGCGACCGCCGCCATCATGGAAGTCGACCCCGCGGCCGCCGTCGACATCGTCGCCCCCGTGTTGAAGGGCGTGCCACCTTTGATGGCCATTCATGCCCGTGTCGAGGCGCTGCGCCAGCGTGGCCTGGCGTACAGTCGGGCCAAGCGCTACTCCGAGGCCGAAAGCTGCCTCGACGAGGCGCTGGAAACCCTGCAGGGCCAATACGACGACGCGATCGGCGCTGGCATCCTCATCGACCTGGCAGCGACCCTTGAGCAGCGTGGTGACGCCGACAGCGCTCTGTCCCAGCTGCAGCAAGCGTTGCGTATGCTGGGCACGGTCACCGTGGACCGTCGGGAGCGCGCCTATGATGGCTTGTTGTTGCTGGGTCGCCTGGGCTTGCGACAACGGCAATTCGAACCGGCCAAGCAGGCGCTGAC
>CAJBHN010000988.1 GCA_903952805.1 uncultured Myxococcales bacterium
ACCATGAGGGGGGGGTGGCCCGGGCCGCCATGAACGACGTCGGCGGCGCCATGTTCAAGAACGCGGCGTCGCTGGCTTTGACGTCGTCAAAGAAGACCTTGAGGGCGGGGTCCGCGTCGATGGCCCGCTGCACTTCGAGCGCGCGCTCGCCCGAGAGTTCACCGACGGCGAAGCGCTCGACGTCGAAGCGGCTGACGGCGCGGGTATCCGTCAGTCCGGCGGTGTCGTCGCTGTCGTCGTCGTTGGTGCCCGGGCGGGGCAGGTGGATGGTGGTCATCGTCAAACCTCGGGCCTCAGATGGGCGCGTCGGCAAATGTGATGCCGGGGACGTGGGTGGAGAGTTCGTCGCGGCAGATGGCGATGAATTCGCGCAGCCGCTTGCGCAGCGTGGGGGCAGACATCCCGACGAGCAGGCAGATGTCCTGCTGGCGCATGTCGTCGACGAAGGCGTAGGTGGCCAGCTCCGCCAACTGGGGATCTTGCTCGCAGACCCGGGCCAGGCACAGGCGCAACAGCTCGGCGTTTTCCAGCAGGTGGAAGTGGCCGTCGGCGCTGGTGACGCCGGTTTCAACCTCGCGGCGGTAGTGCTCGTGCCACGGGGCGCGGCGCGCGCGCAGCACGTTGAGGCAATGGTTGGTGGCAATGCGGGTCATCCACGTCAGCGGGCTTGCCTCCTGCCGAAAGGATTCGATGTGGGTGTGGACCTTGATGAAGACGTCCTGGGTGGCGTCTTTGGCCTCCTCGGGGTTCTTCAACAGAAACAGGCATCGCGCATACACGCGACCTCCGTGGCTTCGGTAGAGCCCGCTGAGCACCTCGGCGGCTGGCATCACCTGTTTGGACACCACTGCCTCGCTTCAGCGAAAACCGCGACGGAACCTCCGAGATCCGACCGCGGCCGCCATCGACAATATCCCGATCTTTGAAGCCTTTGGCTTGTCATACGCACATGGCACGACACCAGCCCACATGGCAGGGGCCGGCATCGCTCCCGGCTCCCTGCCCCAGCGCTCCATCCGGCGGCAGCTCAGAATTGCCAGGTGGCAATCAGGCGCTCGCCCTTCAGGCGAGCGTCGACGGCGTCGGGCTTGTGGTCTCCCGACAGCACCACCACGACGCGCTGCGTGCCCGGATCGGGACGACCAAAGCGCACCTGCTCCGCGCCGCCCTGGCCGACGTTGAGCGGCTCGCCGGGAAGCGTGGCCCCCGCGAGATCGACGACGACCCGCGCCGGCGCGCCCAGCGCAAAGACCTTCACGATGCGACCGCCGACGGGCAGCGGCACCTCGACCCGGCCCGGCTTTCTCAGCAGAGCCGCGGCGCGCGTCGACGTCAGGACGGGCTCGGCGTTGCTGGCGGCGGGCCGGGCGTCCACGTCGACGCTGGTGGCCTTGTTCGCGGGCTGGCGTTCCATCACGGCGACCTTCGCCGCCGGTGGGGCCGTCGCCGTCGCCGTCGCCGTCGCCGTCGCCGTCGCCGTCGCCGTCGCCGTCGCCGTCGCCTTGGCCTCGACGACCTCGACGGCTTCGACGGCTGCGACCGGTGGCGTCACGGGGGCGGGCACGGCGGTGGTGACGATGGCGGCAGCGACGGGCTCCCGGAGCTCTTGCTCCGCCTGGGCCACCGAGCGCGGCGCCGGCACGGTCGTCGCCGGCACGGTCGCCGCCGGCACGGTCGTCGCCGGCTCGGGGTGGCCGATGGCGACGGTGGCGGCGATCATGGAGGGAGGCGGCTCGCCGCTGGCGTGGCGGCGATCGGCGCCCTGCATCAGGCCGACGACGGCACCGGCGGCACAGCCCGCCAACAGCACAGCGGTGGCCATGCCCCACGAGCGGCGTGGTTGGTGACCGCCAGCCCGGCTGGCCTGGCGTTCCCGGGCCAGGGGCAGGTGGCGAATGGCGAGGCCCTCGTCCAACCCTCGCGACGACGCCTGGGCTCCCAGCGTGGGCGGCGTCGACGACGATCCCGGCAAATCCCCCAGACTGTAGCTGCCACTGTCTTCGACCAGCGCGGCAGGAGGCACGGTGACGGATTCCAGCACCGACGGATTGTCGATGACCGGACGCTCGTCATCAAAGCGGACGTGCATGGCGCGCTGCACGACGGCGTCGACGGCGGCGGCGTCGACCGCGACGGCGACGGCGTCGACCGCGGCGTTGTCGACCGTGGCGCTGTCGACGTCGTCGTTGGCACGAGGGGCAGGCGGGCCGCTGGCCCAGGGAGCGAAGCGCCAGTTGTTGAACGCGTTGGAGGCGGAGCCATCGTCGACGGCGTTGGGCTGGGCCGCGTTCGACGTCGTCGCTGCCGTCACCGTCGACTCGGGCAGGACAGAAGGCGCCAGCCCCTCCACCACGTCGATGGGGGGCAGGGTGAACAACGGCTGGGTCACCTGCACCGGACGCTCAGCCCGCGGCGGCATCGACACGCTCCCCATCGGCGCCGTCGTGGGCGGCCGACTGCGCGGTCGCGGACCCATCGTCACGGCCCGCGGCGCGTCGGGCACGCCGCCAAAAACGCGGGATTCAGCACTGAGGTTGGGCTCGTCGGGAGGCAGGCTCACGTCGAGGCTGGTGAAGGGCAGCATCGACATGGTCACGGCAGCAGTGGGAGCACGGCGGGTGGTCGCGGGAGGCAGGAGGTCCTGGGTGTCATCCAGGTCGCGCCCGACGACCGTCTCAATGATCGAACGCGTCAACGGCGGCAGCGTCGACGTCGGCGCCGGCAACACGCTGTCGACGGTCGCCATGACCCCACCCGCGGCGCTGCCGCGCTGCACCAGGCGGCGCAGGGCCGTCCGTGACGCCGGGTCGATGGAGACAAAGCGGATCGCCATGCCGGCCACGCGGCCGTCGACGTTGACAGCCGCCAACGGTCGCTGCCTCACCACCTCGGCCGCGCGCACGTGGACTTCGGTATCCTCCACCGTGAAGCGCAACGACAGGGCGTCGCCGACAGCCATCAGCTGCGGCGTCTGCAGGAACATCCCCGTTTCGCTGACGTCCAGGCCCCAGGCCGTCAGCCGACGGTCGCCTCCTTGGGGCACCACGTCCACCTGACCGAGAAATGCCGTGCGTTCACTCAAGCGGGCGGTCTGCATTGGGGTCCTTCCGTCAGGCGGCGCCGCTGGGGCCGGTGGTCCCCTGATGGGAACCGCTGGTGACCGGTGGCGACCGCTGGAGCCACCATGCAACCGCCAACCGCCCCTCTCCAGTTTTTGACCACCGCTTGGGTGTCGCGAATCGCGAGAGGTCTCGGTTGGGGCTACGCCCGTTCGTCAGGCTCGGCGCAAGGTCTTCCCGGCAGGCGGCACCCGGGCCCCTTCGCCGCCTGTCCCCGAGAGGCATCGGCCTGCCCATAGAGATACATACACACCTACACAGCCCGATACTGGCCCACATTGACCCACCCGCTCCACGCCGCCAGCGGCTGCGAGCGGAGCGAGGTGGGCAAAAGACCCACACACGACAATATAGACACCCCGCATGGAGTGGTTGTGGAACGGCCCCTGCCAGTGGCACATCCCCTCCATGCTTGTGGACCTCCCAGACGATTGGCGCACAGCGCTTGGCCCCGAGCTTGAGGGCGAGAGCTGGCGCGAACTCATGCGCTTTGTCGACGAGGAGCGGCGCCGCAGCCAGGTCTTTCCCCGCGAGGCCGAGGTCTTTGCTGCCTTCAACCTGACCCCGCTGTCGTCGGTGAAGGTCGTCCTGCTGGGCCAAGACCCCTACCACGACGACGGGCAGGCCCATGGCCTGTGCTTCTCGGTCCGGCCGCCGACCAAGCCGCCACCGTCGTTGCGCAACATCTTCAAGGAACTCGAGAGCGACGTCGGCGTCGTCGTCCCCGGCCCCGGCCATGGGGACCTCAGCGCCTGGGCCCGCCAGGGGGTCTTGTTGTTGAACACCGTCCTCACGGTGCGGGCCCACGAGCCCGGCAGCCACACCAATCGGGGCTGGGAGCGACTCACCGACGCCGCCGTCGTCGCCATCAACGCCCGCGCCACCCCGGCGGTCTTTTGTCTGTGGGGGGCCCACGCCAAGAAGAAGCGCGCCCTCATCGACGAGAGTCGCCACATCGTGGTCGAGGGCGCCCATCCCTCGCCCCTGTCGGCCACCAGCGGTTTCTTTGGCTCCAAGCCTTTCAGCGCCATCAATCAGGCCCTGTTGGCCAAGGGCGTCATCCCGGTGGAATGGGGCTTCTGAGGCCGTCCAATGTCGTCGGTGTCTTTGCCTGCCCATCTCGCTGAACGCCTCGACCCTGACGCGCCTCCGCCGGCCGCCCATGGTCGCCATGTCATCTGCTGGTTGCGGGTGGCCGTGCGCGCGTATGACAACCCCGCCCTCGACGTCGCCTTGTCGGCGGCTGCGCAGCTGGGGCTGCCCTGCTTCGTCTATTGGGGGCTCAGCGAGCGGTACCCCTACGCGTCTGACCGACTGCATACGTTTGCGCTGGAGGGGGCTCGGGACCTGCAGCGAGACCTGCGGGCGCGCGGGGTCGGGGCGGTATTTCACGTCGCGACGGCCGCCGACCGTCGTCCGCATCTGGCCCAGCTGGCGGCGCAGGCCGCCGTCGTCGTCACCGACACCATGCCGGTACCGCAGCTGCGGGCGTGGGACGAAGCGATGGCGGCGATTGCTCCCCTGTGGCGCGTCGATGCGTCGTGCCTGGCGCCGCTGTGGTTGCTGAAGACCCCGCCGACGCGTGCCTTTTCGTTTCGCCAACTGGCGGCTCCCCTGTGGCGCCGTCGGGATACGGTGCCTTGGCAGGACGTGGCCCCTGAAGGGCCGCCGTTTGTGCCTGATGTCGCCTTCGAGCCCGTGGACCTGCAGACCGCCGACATCGCCGCCCTCGTCGCCAACTGCGCCATCGACCACGGCATCGGTCCCGTCCACCACACCGTCGGCGGCACGACGGCAGCGCTGGCGCGGTGGAAGCACTTCCTGCACCAGCACCTCGACGGCTATGCTCAACGTCGAAACGACCCCCTCGTCGACGGCGTCAGCCGCATGTCGGCGTACCTGCACTTTGGGCACATCTCGCCGTTTCGCATGGTGCGGGAGGCAATCGCCGTCGGCGGCGAAGGCGCCGAGAAGTTCCTCGATGAACTGCTGACCTGGCGGGAGCTTGGCTGGCACCTCTGTCATCACCAACCAGCCCACGAGACGACGGCGGCGCTGCCTGCCTGGGCGACAGCGACTTTGGGGGCCCATGAGGGCGACTGCCGACCGGCGTTGCCGTCGTGGGAGCAACTTGCCCGGGCCCAGACGGGTGATGCCTTGTGGGACTCCTGTCAGCGCTCTTTGTTGGTCCACGGCGAGCTGCACAACAATCTGCGGATGACGTGGGGCAAGGCGGTGGTGTCGTGGACCCCCAACGCCGACACGGCCCTCGCCCGCCTCTTCGACCTCAACCATCGCTACGCCCTCGACGGCCGGGATCCGTCGTCGTCGGCGGGTATCTTGTGGTGTCTGGGCGCGCTTGATCGACCCTTCACGCCGCCGCAAGCAATCCTTGGCACCGTGCGTCCGCGTCCCCTGCAGGGCCATGCGAAACGGCTCGATGTGCAGGCGTATCGGCGTCGCGTGCAGCAACCGTCGCGGGGGAAGCCCCTGTCGGTGGCGGTCGTCGGCGCCGGCGTGGCTGGGGCCGCCTGTGCGCGCGCCCTGATGGACGCCGGGCACACCGTGGCGGTTTTCGACAAGGGGCGGGGGCCGGGTGGCCGCTGCTCGACCCGCCGGGCCGATGGCAGCCGCCAATTCGATCATGGAGCGCAGTTCTTCACCGTCGCCGACAAGCGCTTCGCTCGCTTCGTCGACAGCTGGTGCCACGAAGGCATCGTCGCGCGCTGGACGCCCAGGATGGCGAGGCTCGGGTCGTCGTCGTCGTCGTCGTCGTCGTCGTCGTCGTCGTTGTCGTCGTCGTCGTCGTCGTCGTCGTCGTCGTCGTCGTCGTCGTCGTCGTCGTCGTCGTCGTCGTCGTCGTCGTC
>CAJBHN010000989.1 GCA_903952805.1 uncultured Myxococcales bacterium
GACGACGACGACGACGACGACAGCAGCTTCTTGCGCAGGGTGTTTCTGGCGATGCCCAGGGCCTTGGCGGCCAGGACCTGATTGCCGTCGTGGGTGACAAGGGCGGCCTCCACCTGACCGCGAGTCAAACGTCGGGCATCACCACGCTGGGGTGACCCACCTTCGACGCCAAACACCTGCTGTCTCTCCCGCAATTGGCCGGCGATGTCGGCCTCCGCGAGTTCGATGGTGCTGGTGGGGACCTGCCGCTCCGCCGCGCGCGCCAACCCGAGCTGGGCCAGGGCCACGACGGTTGCCCGCAACATGCGCACCTGGCCCGGCCACTCCACCTGCTGCGCGTAGCGCACGGCCCCAGGGCTGACGACGACGTTGATGCCCAGCGACGTGCTTTGTTCCCGACAAAAGCGCCACAGCAAACCGGGGATGTCGTCGACGCGCTCGGCCAGGCCCGGCACCCGCCACAGATGCCCCTCAGCGAGACGCTCGCACAGGTCCGGTCGCAGCCCGGACTCCGCCAGCGGCTTCTTCGACGCCGACACCAGCCGAAAGGTCAGCGGTTTCAAGCGGATGGCGCCGGCGCCCAAAGGGGCCAGGTCGCCCGAGCCCTCCAGCACATCAAGCAAGAACCCCTGCGCGACGGGTGGCAGGCTCTCGACCTCGTCGAGAAACAGGGTTCCGCCGTCGGCGTGGACCAATTTGCCGATGCGGGCGGCGTCGGCGCCGGTGAAGGCCCCGCGCACGTGCCCCAGCAGCTCACTGTGCAGCGCGTTTGGGTCGGTCGGCAGACGCGCGCAATTCACCGGCACGAAGGTGCCCGGCAGCCGGGAGAGTTCGTGCAGGCGACGAGCAGAGTGCGTCTTGCCGACCCCCGACGGCCCGAGCAGAAACACGGGGACACGCGTGCGGCCCGCCAAACGCAGGCGCTCGGCAAACTGCTTGGCCGCCGGCGAAACCTCAGTGCCCGCATCGCGTTGTTGTCGATCGGCTTCGGGCTGGTCCCGCACGAAACACACCCGGCTGGTACCGCCCCCCAATTCGAGAACGTCACCAGTGGCAATCGCCGTCGGCGACCTCGCCACCACGACCTCTTCGGCGGCGCCACCGCGAAGAATCATGGACCCATTTTGACTGCCGTAGTCTTCATAGACGTAGGCGCCGTCGACGCGGCTGAGCACACCGTGCAAACGGGAAACCGCACCGTCGTCGAACACGACATCGGCTGCATCATGCCGTCCAAGGACGTAGCGCTCACCGCCCAGCAGCGACATCGACGTCGACACACCGGCACGCTCAATGATCATTGCCCCTGGTATCCCGCCCAGGTCGACCCGCGTCGGCGTCGTCACTCGCTCCGGTCGCGCGACCACGGGACGATTGACGATGGTGGGTGCCTGTCGTGAGCGAGGGTCCGACATGTTTTTCATCCTCGGCGATCGGTGCGGGGCGAAGCCTACCAATACCTGGGAACACCTGCCGAAGAACCATCAGCCCGACCGTGTCAGCGCAGCAGGGCCTGCTGGATGAGCCGGCGGACGTCGGGGTTGATGTGGCGATTGGCGGCAAGTTGCCTCAACTGCTCATCAGCGACGAGACCGATGTAGGCACGAGCAAGGCTGGCGGGAGTCTTTGGATTGCTCAGCAACGCGAGCCGGGGCGCATCCTTCTTGAAGAAGCGACGACGCTTGGCGAGGTCGACCAGGACGGCGCGATGGATGGTGGCCAAGCGCAGAAATTTGGTGATGTCCTCGAGGCGAAGCAAATGGGGCACGGTCTCTTTGGCGATGCGTTCGTTGCCATGACAGACAAACGTCGACAGGAATCGTCCATCGCGCGCGAGTTTGCGTTGCAGAGCCAGAGGCACATCACGCAGATGCTCCAGCTGCACCTCGTGTTGGCTGCCGGCGCCGACGAAGACCGCGACGGCCCGCGCATAGGATTCGTCAAGCAGGCCGACGGCCCCCGCCCGGGCCCGCAACTGCCGTTCGACGTCGAGGAGGGGCTCAAAGAGCAGGTCTTCGTGAAAGGCCGGCAACTCGAAAAATTCTCGAACCAGCAGCACGGCCTCGCGCAACTCCGCCGTCGACGCCGACAACAGGCTCTCCCGCACGCAAAAAAAATAAACTTTCAAGTGGTCGGGGTGGCCGCGCTTCTTGATTTCACGAAACAGCAGCATGTGCGCCGCCAGCGGGGTGCGCGGATGCGCCGCCACGGTCCACAACGACGCCAGCGGCAGCCGCTGGGACGCCCGGCGACGGGTCTCCTCCATCGGGTGCAGCAGCAAGCA
>CAJBHN010000990.1 GCA_903952805.1 uncultured Myxococcales bacterium
CCGCCACCAAGCTCGTCGACCTCCGCAACCGCGTCTACGCCACCCACCTGCGGGGATTCCTCACCAAAGACCCCATGGGCAGCATCGACAGCGACGGCCTCTACAACTACGTCGCCGGCGACCCCGTCAACCTCCGCGACCCGTGGGGGCTGGACGCCGCAGCTGGTGACGCTGTTGGCCCGGAGCTCGACCCAGAGAGCATTCCCGCAGAAGGAACTGGGCGCGAAATGGTGATTCAACGCCAGCGATGTGACGCGGAGTGCCAGGCAAAGCGCGAAGCCGCTGCCGAGCGCGGAATGGCTCGAACTAACACGGATCAATCACGGAGCGACCGGAAGCTCCCATCAAACGCTCCGTCGACAGCGGCGGCGGCCGTCGCAGGCGTCGCTGGCGGTCTTAATGGGATTCGGCCTGGCCTTCCTCCTGGCGGGACACCGCCACCGATGTACGCGCCGGGCGCTCCTGCAGGTGGTTGGCAGATGCCGGCTCGGGGCTTCGGTAACGCACCACGAGTCGCTCCAGGCGCGGCTGGACCGCCGAGAATGGCGCCAACAAGGATGGCTCCACGCTTCTCACTTCCCGGAGGCGGGTTTCTCAGGTTTCTCGGATTCGTTGGCTATTTCTGGGCATCACCAATCTCAGACGGTGATCCTGACGAAGAGCCGCTAGCGCGACAAATCGAGCGAGCATTGATTGGCAAGTTTGGTCCAGAGGCTGAGGGATGGACTGTCGAGATCGATGAAATCAAAAGAAGCATAGTCAATCCGGATCCTATGCTTGGTCCCCAGCAGATTCGCATTCAAGTCAATATCATCGACCAATTTGATGACCCGTTGCCGCCGCTGTCGGTCAACTACGATCCAGAAACAGGTGGATTCGGTATCATCAAAGAATCATCGGGAAAAAAATGACACGACTCGACTTTCTACATGTGGTCTACGAGAAGCGGCGAGAAGCATTGGATGCCGCTTTGCGAGCTCTGAGTGATGCTCCGAGGGAAGAATGCTCGATGGCTCTCGTCGAAGCAGCCTGCCGCTTCGGGACGCCAGCTGAGTGGAAGGAGGCGGCCAACAGCGCCATGGCGTTCGCGGTGTCCCGCCGGGAGCAGTTCTCTGTCAGGCTCTCGCGGGCGCGGGCATCCATGGCGACCAACGACCTTGAGACTGCGGCCGCGGACCTTTGTTGGCTGCTTGAGGTGGCCAAAGACCTCACACCAAATGCACGAACGGTAGTGGCTGAATTGGTCGCAGCCATCTCCATCCCCGGTTTGGCTGCCACGCTTCGCGCGCTGTACCCGGCGGCAGAGGACGCGGGAATGGGCCCCCTCGTCGAGGCAAAAGTGCTTGAACTTGACCAGCTTCACGCATTCGTCGCGAGCCTGCCTCCTCGGGGCCACAATAGGGCGACCGCAGAAGATGAAGACTGAAGCCAACGTCGGGAGGCCTCGGGCGCCGCGGAAGACATCGGTGAACTCCCGCATGTGTCGTATGTAGTGGTGGTCTGGTCGCCTTCAATGGCCACGATGTGCTGATCGCTTCCGGGACAGCAGAACGCATCTTGGACGAACCAAAGATGTGCTCAGGCCCGCGCTCACGCGCGGGTCGCCGCACCTGCGCTGCATTCGCCGCTGAGCATGGTCGAACCGACTTGAGCCCCACGCCACGATGAACAGAAAAACGCCCACCGGAAGGTGGGCGTTTGTGCTCGGGTCGTCGTCGTCATCGTCGGCTCAGGCCATGATCTCGGAGACCGGCGTCGACGACGCCGTCAGCCCGGTACCGATGCTGCTCCGGGTGGAGCCCATGGCCCGCATGATGGTCATGAGGACGTCGGCCGTGTTCTTGCGCAGCAGCGACGGCCCGCGCAGGTGGATGCCGGGGAAGCGCATGGCGCCGCCCGCACGACCAGCGAGGACGATCGGGTAGTCGTCGACGGAGTGTGTCAAGCCTTCGGACAAATCCGACGTCGCCAGAAACAGCGAGTTGTCCAGCAGGTTGCCGGCACCCTCGGGGGTGTTGCGCAGCTTCTGCATCATCGACGAGAAGCACTCCATCGTGACGATGGTCGCCTGGTGGACCTTCTCCTGCGACTCGGCGCTGCCGTCGTGGGTCAGGTCGTGATGACCAGCACCGGCGCCGGGGAAAACCGTGAAGCCGACGGAGCCGGTGAACTGGACGGTGGCGACCTGGCGGGTATCGCAGGCAAAGGCCATCACCAGCAGGTCGGCGTGCAAGTCGCTGAGGGTGCGCAGGTCGCCGGCGGTGACCGTGATGGGCTCGGGGATGGCACAGGCGCCGATCAGCTCGGGAGGCAACGACGCGATCCGCGCTCGGAGTTCGCTGACGCCGGTCAGGTGGGCGTCGAGGCGCTGGCGATCCGTCGCCGACAACCGGGGCTTGAGGGCGTCGATATCGCCCTTGACGAGGTCAAGCACGCTGGCCCGCAAGGTGTTGCGCGGGTCGTTGCTGTTGGGAGCCGAAAACGAGCCGAAGAGCTGCTGGTAGACCTCGGCAGGTGACCGGATCGGGGTCTGGGGCTCGTCGGGGCCGCGGTGGGAGATGAACTGCAACGTCGGGCCTTCGCCGGTGACAATCTCCGGCGCGACCTGCAGATTCAGCACCGGTTTGGCGGCGCCGACGTTGAGGTCGTTGTGCAGCATCTGGTCGATGGAGGGCCCGCCGAATTTCGACGAGTAGTTCGAATTCGGGTGGGGCAGCTCGATGAATTCCCGGCCCGACAACATGCCGCTGACGCCGTCGTGGTGGCCGCGGGGGCCGGCGGCATAGACCTTGAAGTTGCTAACGACGTTGATGTAATCGCGCACCGGTGCCAGCGGCGCGAGCTCCGCTGACAAGGCGTAGTTCAAGCCCGTGGCCGACGGCACCCAGCGATCGAGGCGCACGCCGTTGCCCCAAAAGAACACGCCAAAGCGCTTGGGCAGCAGGCGTCCCTGGGCCAAAGCCGTGCCGTCGGTGTTGAGCATGCCTTCGAGGACGGGCAGGGCGAGCATGGCGCCGCCGACGCCGCGCAGAAAGGTCCGGCGTTTGAGGGTGGTGTGACGCATTTCAGTTCTCCCCTTCAGGCGACGCGCGCGCCGTCAGCGACACAATCCCGAACGAATCCGACACTGCGATGGCCACCATGGCCTCCTGCAGCTTCAATCCCGAGGCGAAGAACGCGGTGTCGACGTCGTACAGCGCAGCCTCCTGGCCCGACTCCTCGATGGTGCCGGTGCCGTGGCGATACAGGGCGCGCACCAGACACGACGCCATGTCGCTGCGATTCTTCAAGAGCCCCATGAAGCCTGTGGCATCGTCGGCGGCTTCGCCGTCAACCGCCGCTGAGCTGTCGATGGGCAGGCCATTTTCGTGGGTGCGGTAGTGACCAAATTGGTCGTAGTGCTCAAGAGCGAAGCCGAGGGGATCCATCGTTTCGTGGCACGCCGCACAGCGGGGCTCGGTCATGTGGGCGGCCATGCGATCGCGGGTGGTGCGGGGCAGGTTGTCGTCGATCTGCTCAGGCAGCGTCGTCGTCACATCGTTGGGTGGGGCCGGCACCGATGCGCACAACAGGTTCTCGCGGATGAACTTGCCTCGCAGCGTCGGCGAGCTGCGGTTGTTGTGGGCGAAGCGGGTCAAGAACGCGCCGCGGGTCAGCAAGCCGGCCCGGCCCTCGGCGGCGGGGGTCTGCACCCTGGAGAAGAACGCTCCTGAGCCAGGCAGCGGAAAGCCGTAGTAGGCGGCGAGTTCGTCGTTGACGAAGGTCGTCGTCGTCGAAAACAGCTCGCGCAGGTCGCTGTTGCGGTCAAATACCACGTCGTCGATGAGCCGCAGACTCTCTTCGACCATCGCGGTGCGCACCGACGGGGTCAGGGCCGGATCGGGCCGGTTCAGGGTCTGAAAATCAAGCAGCTGCAGCCGCTCGCGAAAGGCGTTGCGCACGGCGGCGCGGGCTTCGGGCTGGGCGAGCAGTTCGCGGGCCGTGGCGTCGAGGACGGTGGGGGACGACAGAGAGCCGGCCTCGCCAGCGTCAAGCAACGCATCAGACGGCGGGCCGTCGGTGATGAAAAACGCCAGGCGGGTGGCGAGCTCGGCGCCCGTCAGGCTGCGGGCATCGGGGGCCTGCGCTTCGTCGCCGACCTCGACGATGTAGAGAAAGTGCGGGCTCTGCAGCAAGGCCAGCACGATGAACTCAAGCCCCTTGTCGAAGGGCTGATCGACGAGGGCGGCGTAGGCGTTGGCGGCGGTGACGCCGAGGCCGGCGTAGGCCGTCACGTCGCTGTCGCTCAGCGTGCGGCGGAACGCGCGCCGACCCAGGGTGCGCACGATTTGCGTGTAGCAGGCGGCGTCGGCGCTCAGGCAGATGGCCCGAGCCGGCGACGACGGATCGACGCTAGCGACGGCGGCGACGGCGGTGGCGCTGGCTTCGTAGCTGTCGACGCCAATGCCTGACAGCGCGAGTTCAGCAGCGCCCACGGCGAGGAAGCCATTGAGGGGCACGTCGACGGGGGGCAGGGCGACGGCGGCGGCGGCGCTGCCCAGCAGCTGCTGGACCGCGTTTCGGTATTGGCCGTCGCGCAGACGTCGCAGGCGGGTGGGGGCGGCACCGAAGGCATCGGTTGGGCGTGGGTTTCGATCGGTGAGACCGTTTGGATCCTCGGGGTCGGGGACGTCGGGGACGTCGGGGACGTCGGGCGTGTTGTCCACCGGGGTGTCAGGCGGGGTCTTGGCCGGTGACGGCGTGCAGCACGTCAGGATCAGCGCGCTGCACAGACCGGCGGAGATCAACCGTACGTTCATGGACCGAATCATGAAGCCACCCTCGCATGTGGGCCATCAGCCGTCAGGTTGCTGGGCCAGTGAGACGAGACCACATCCGGACGCGAGAATGAATCTATTTCACTCTTTGACGCGTGCCCGGATGCCGGCTGAGCCGACGAACCGTCAGCACTGGTCAGTTGACCGACCACATCGGCCCATGGTGGCAGTGCAGGGCACGCTCCGCCACCCGTAGCGGTCGCCGTGGTCAGGTGCTCACGTGGTGATCCCGGGGATCTTCACGCCCCGCTCGTGGGCGCAGGCGATGGCCTCGTCGTAGCCGGCGTCGGCGTGGCGCAGCACGCCCATGGC
>CAJBHN010000991.1 GCA_903952805.1 uncultured Myxococcales bacterium
ACGACGACGGCAGCGCCCGCGTCCCCCACCGTCACCGACGCCACCTGCTGGTGGCGGTGGTCGCTGATCTCGGCGCTGGCCGCCACCGCAATGGGCGTGATGCGTTCGCCGCTGACAACGAGGCCGTTTCGCACCACGCCGGCCTTGATCATGCGGTCGACGATCTGCACCCCCGTCGTCATGCCGGCGCAGGCGTTGGACACATCGAAGTGGGTCGCGTTTTTGGCGCCGATGGCGCGCTTGACGAGGCCCGCCATCGACGGCTCGAACGACATGCGGGGCCGGTCGCACAGGGCCCGCGAAATCGATGTGAAGATGACGATGTCGATCTCGTCGGCGCGGTAGCGCGACCGTGACAGGCAGTCCCGCGCCGCCGCCACCGCCAGCCCCAGGGAGTCTTCGTCGTCGCCACACACCCGCCGACTGCGAATCCCTGTGAACTCCTCCAGGGGAATGGGCGTCTCACATTGGACCCGCGCCAACAGCTCCGCCGTCGATTGGCGCGTCGCCGGGAGGGACACGCCGATCGACTCGAAGCGGGCGTAGAGCGGCCCGGGTACGTGCCCGGTGTCCTGCCCGGGGCCTGAAAGCGCAGCAAACACGGGTGGTTGTCCTCAGGTGTCTGACTTGGGTCTGGACTTCTTCGCCGCCGACTTCTTGGCCGCTGGCGTCTTCGCCGCCGCCTTCTTCGCAGCTTTGACGTCGGCCTTTTTGTCGGCTTTCTTCAAGGCCTTCTTGCCGGCCTTGTCGGTGACCGCCGCCTTCTTGGTCGACGCGGGCTTCTTCGCCGGCTTCTTCGCTGCCTTGGTCGACGCTGCCTTCGTCGACGCTGCCTTGCTCGACGCTGCCTTCGTCGCAGGCTCCTTCGACACCTTCGTCGTCGCCTTCTTCGTCGTCGCCTTCGACGCGACCTTGTCCGGGGACTTCGACGGCGCTGGCTTCTTCGCTGCTGCCTTGTCGGTGGCCTTCGTCGACGCGGGCTTCGTCGACGCGGGCTTCTTCGACGCGGGCTTCGTCGACGGCTTCGTCGACGCGGGCTCCTTCGACGCCTTGCTCAAAGAGGGGCCTTCGGCCGCCTTCGCCATGCGCTGCGACAACGAGGGCTGGTCGTCGAGAGCCCGGGGCTTCGGCGTCGACTTGGCGTCATGGGCCCGCGTTGGCTTCGACGACGGGTGCGATGACTTCGACGACGGCTTGTCGGCATGACGCGACGACGGCTGGTCGGCATGACGCGGCGATGGCTTGTCTTCGTAGCGCGACGACGGCTTCGACAGCGGTCCACGCTCGCTAAAAACGGCCCGCAGCGAATCGGGGCCACGGATGGCCTGACGGCGCGCCTCGAGCTCGGCCTCGTCGACGACGGGGCCCGGCGTGCGGCGCTGCTGCTGACGCTCGTAGCGATCCTGGCGCTCGTCACGGCGGTCGCGGCGCTCGTCGGCGACGACGGCCTTGGCGCGCCGATCGTCCGACGCCGACGGACGGCCGGCGGGAGCCGGGGTCGCGTGGATGCCAGCACGGGGCTGGGAGCGGGCAGGCCAGGCCTCGGGCGCGGGTCGTTGACCACGGGACGGTTCGCGAGAGGGCTGGCTCCTCGACGGGGCACCAAACGCCGCCGGGCGGTAGGGCTCGGGACGAAACTGGTCGCGTGACGGTGCGCCGGATCTGCCAGCCTGGCCTGCGTGACCCCTGGCAGCGTGGACCCGCTGCTCGTCGTCGCCTCTGCCTGGCTTACCAGTCTTGCCAGTCTTGCCAGCTTTGCCGGCATTGCCAGCTTTGCCAGGCTGGGCGGGTCGGCCGGCCTCGTCGAGGACGCGGACAAACGAAATCTGTCGGCGGCTCAAGTCGACGTCGAAGACCTCGACGCTGAGGATGGTGCCGACGCCAATGACTTCGCGAGACCGGTCCCCCACCAACTGCAGACGCTGTTGATCAAAGGCGAAGTACTCGCGGCCGAGGGCGTCGGTGCGCACCAGGCCGTCGACGTGCAATTCGTTCAAGCGCACGAAGGCGCCGGCTTCGCTGGCCCCGGTGACGGTGGCGTCGTGGATTTCGCCGACGCGGTCCTTCATCAACCAGCACGCGTGCAGCGCCTGGATTTGGCGCTCGAGGTCGGTCGCCTTGCGCTCCCGCTCCGACGACGACTCGGCCATATCCTCAAGCTCACGCAGCAGGGCATCGTCGGGGCTGAGGGCGTCGTCGGGGCCGGCGGCCTGCTTGGCCTTCTTGCCCTTCTTGCCAAGCTGCAGCAGGCGGGCCCGCAGTTGCCGGTGCACGACGAGGTCAGGGTAGCGGCGGATGGGCGACGTGAAGTGCAGGTAGGCGGTGGAGCCGAGGCCGTAGTGGCCGACGTTGTCGACGCTGTAGCGGGCCTGCTTCATGCTTCGCAGCAACAGCATGTCGAGGGCCTGCCGCGACGGATGCTCGCCGATGCCATGCATCAACGTCATCAACGCGCTGGGCGAGGTCGGGTCGTCGAGGACTTCTTTGGGCAGGCCCTTGCCGGTCTGCTCGAGGAAGGCCGGACGGGCCAGATCGAGGAAGCGCGAGAGCTTCTCCTCGTCGGGCTGCTCGTGGATGCGGTAGATGCTCGGGAAATTCTGCTCGTCGAAGAAGCGGGCGGCGGCTTCGTTGGCGCCGATCATGAGGTCTTCGATGAGCTTTTGGGACTCGACACGCTCGTTGTGGCGCAGGCCGGTGGGCTCCTTCTGCTCGTCAAGCTCGATGACGAGCTCGGGGAGTTCGAAGTCGAGGGCGCCGCGCTGGCGACGGGCCTCGCGCAGACGACGGGCCACCACGGCGAGATCGCGCAGGCTCTGACGGGTCTCGTCGTCGAGGTCTTTGGTCGACAGCGTCGCCTCCGCCGGCTGGGGCGGCAGCACGTGGGGCTCGGCCTTGCCTTCTTCCTCGTCGAGAAAGCGCTGCACCAGCGAGTAGGTCAGGCGGGCGCGGCTCTGCATGACGCCAAAGGCCAGCCGTTCGTCGTGGACGCCGCCGGCCTCGTCGACGGTGAAGGTGACGAAGGTGCACAGGCGCGGCACGCGGGGCCGCAGCGAGCACAACCCGTTGGACAAGGCCTCGGGCAGCATCGGAATGACCCGGCCCGGGTAGTAGATCGAGGTGCCGCGCAGGCGGGCCTCGCGGTCGAGGGGGGCGTCTTCGGTGACGTAGTACGAGACGTCGGCGACGCAGACCGTGACGTCGATCTTGGTGCTGCGGGGACGCTGGCGGGCAAAGACGGCGTCGTCGAAGTCCTTGGCGGTCTCGCCGTCGATGGTGACGATGGGCAGGGCGCGCAGGTCCTCGCGGCCCTCGAAGTCGACCTCGCCGGGCACTTCGCCCAGGCGGCCGGCGTCGGACAACACCGCGGGTGGGAAGACGCGGCTGACGCCGGCCTGGGTGACGAGGCGCTCGATTTCGACGTCGAGGGCCCCCTTCTCGCCGAGGCGGCGGATGATGCGGCCCTCGGCGTTGGTGGTCGCCGTCGGCGGCACCAGCAGCTCGACCTCGACGACGTCCCCCTCTTTGGCGACGTCGTTGGCGCCACCACCCGAGATGGCGTCTTCCTCCGTCAGACGTACGGGGCCCGACAGCACGTTGTCGTCGACCTCGACGTAGCGGACGCGGCCGAAGCGGCGGTCGTGGCTGGTGTGCAGGGTCCCGGTGATGGTGCGCCGGGAACGCTCCAGCACCTTGACGATGTTGGCGACCGGGCCCTTGGGTGCCCGCTCGATCTTGGCCATGACGACGTCGCCGTCGACGACGCCGCGCATCTCGGACGGGGGCAGGAAGGCGTCTTTGCGCGACTTGTCGTGGGGGACAAACCAGGCGATGCCCGAGGGCTTGCGCTGGATGGTGCCCTTGATGCCAAGGGCCGGGCTCTCGGCGGCGGCGCTGACAAAGCGGCGGTTGGGCAACTGCAGGGCCCGGCCGTCGTCGACGAGGTCGAAGAGCACCTGACGGATGTCGCCGCGATCATCAGCTGGCAGGTCGAGGACCCGCGAGATGTCTTTGGCTTTGAGGGGTCGCCCGGCGGCGGCATTCAAGACGGCGAGCACTTGCTCACCCAACTGTGTCACTGGCATTGCTGGAACTATGCTCCCGTTTCTACGCCGACGAAAGGGCATTCGATGGGTGGCTCCGGCGGCGTTGCGACGGAAACCCGGCGAAATCCACCGTTGATTCAAACTCTTGGATGGACGCCAGAGTTGGTTTCTGAATACAACACCTTGTGATACGGGAACGTATGTTTGGAGCGCGAAACGGGCTGTGAATGCACTGATGATTCGTCCCACCAGGAGCGACATCACCGCTTGTGCTGACAGCCATCACGGTACCGGTTTGATCGTCTGGTCGACGAGCACGCGGGCAGCAGGGTCAAGACCGGGTTTTGGGCGCCAGCAGACAGAAACCAGCAGAACTTCGAAAAGGGGCGGATTCACATGGCCAAGGGAACGAAGAAGAAGGCGGCAGCCAAGGCGTCCAAGCGCCTATCCTACAAGGACATCCAGATTCACTATCTCGCCGATGGTGTGTCGGCGGTCGAGAAGCTGTTGAATGAGGGTCGGGCCTCCCGCGCCGCGGTCAGAAAAGCGCTCGACGCCCTGCGCCAGCAGGGAGCTGCGGCCGCCACCCTTGACGACTTCGTCAAGACCCACATCGGCCAGGGTCGTCGTGGTCGCACGGCGCCCCTGGTGGGCACCGACCGGACCTACCGGGCCCAAAAGCTCACCACCGGCAGCCCGTTTGTGCGCCTGCCCCTGGAGGCCATCGGCGTGAAGAAGGGTGGCCTGGTCACGGTGCGCTTTGAGCGGGACCGCATCATCGTCAGCAAGACCTGATCCCGCCTCCCATCGACCCATCGACCCATCGACGGGGGGAGACGTCGACGAGGGGAGACCTCGACGAGGGGAGTCGTCGACGAGGGGAGACGTTGACGAGGGAGACGTTGACGAGGGAGACGTTGACGAAGGAGACGTTGACGAGGGAGACGTCGCCCGACTGGTGGGCGCAGCCGTCCGTCAACCGTCACGCCAGCTGGGCCCACCCGCACGTCGCCACTGAAGGCCTCAAGCCAGACCGACGGGCCCCCGGCTCAGCCGGCGTGGCACCGTGATGTGGACGCCGCCGTCAGCGCCGCTGCGCACATGGAGCTGGCCGCCGTGGCGCTCCACCAACAAGCGGGCCCGCGCCAACGACACGCCGTAGCCCGGACGTTCTCCGTCTTTGATCGGGGCCGCATCGAGGAACGGACGCCGGCGGGCACGGGCGCCGTCGACGTCGCTGCCGACGTCGGCAGCGACGACGTCGTCGACCTCGAAACCCACCGTATGGGTGGCGGCGCGCACCACCACGCTGACCCGCCCGTCGCCGCGACCGGCCCGGTGGCGCAAGGCATTGTCGATGACGGCGCAGAGCGCCTCGGCCAATTCGGCGACGTCGCCGTCGACGTCGACGTCATCGCCGACCTGCTGCACATCCACCGGGGCCCGACGTGATGACGACGACAGCTGAGGCTGGCAACGCCAGGCCCTCTCCACCGCCGCCTCCACCAGCCGGCGGGCCGAGGTGCGCGAGAAAATCCGGGGCCGCAGGGGACGACGTTGAATGGCGTCATCGAGCAGCGGCACCAGCATCCCCACGCTGTCGAGCGGGACCGTTGAGGACGACACCGACGACACCGACACCGACACCGACGACGACGACGACGACGACGACGCCGACGGCGCACGGAGCAGGGCCGCCCCCACGACGAGCGCCGTGGCCGCCACCCCCGCAGCGAGCGCAGCCTGCTGCAGCGGCAACGCCACCACCATGAGGACGGCGGCCACGACGACTCCGACCACGTCTTTGTCCTGCAAGGGCAGTCGGCCCACGCGAGATTGGGCCACC
>CAJBHN010000992.1 GCA_903952805.1 uncultured Myxococcales bacterium
AGGATCAGCGCCAGGCGCTCGGCGATGTCGCCCCGGTCCAGCAGGCGATGTCCCGGTGCCATCTCGAAGGGAACCAGCAGGCTCTCGAGATGATTCTTTTGTCGCGAGGTCAAGCCGCGAAACAGCGTGGTCCCCTCCAGCACGCTCCAGGCGTCCAGCGCGCGGACCCGGTCATGGCGTTCCACCAGAAGGGCAACGTCGGTGTTGGCGCATACGCGGCGTGCGACATCGCCGTCGACGGTCAGCAGATCCAAATCCGTCAGAGCGACCACGTCGGCATTGCGGGGACGATGCAGAAAGACGGCGGTCTCGCCGATGGAATCGCCAAGCCCGTGCACCATGAGTTCGCGGCCACCGCGGCGGACGACAGCCTTGCCGCCGATGACGACGAACAAGGCGTCACCGGTTTCGCCCTCGCGGATGAGCAGGGCGCCAGCGGGCAGGTGGATTTCACGGGCATTGGCAAGGAGTTCGGCGGCGCGGGCGATGGGCAGATCGTGAAAGAGGCGAGTGCGGCCAAGAATCGAGAGGTTGCGGATGCCGCGCAGCTCTGGTGGCGCTTCGACGGGGAGCTCGATGGTGTGGGCTCGACCGGGTTCAGCAATGGTCAGTCCCGCGCGCCCCTGGAGTCGATGCGGCGTCACATGCAGGACCCGCAGACGCTGTTTGATGGTGTCGTCGAGAGCCTCCAGTCTCTCCAGCGGGGTGTGCAGGGGCGGCATGCCGCTCTCGTGGAAAATGAGGTCGTGCGACCAGTCGAAGTGCGTCAACTCCTCGCGGCGGGCGTCGTCCATGAAGCCTGCCTGGTGCATATCGTGAACGACGCCGGGGTCATTGAGCGTGTCGCCCGAGTAGTTGAACGACGCACCCTGATAGTGGGCTTCGAAGGCGACCGCCGGGATCGAGTGCAACGTAAAGCGAAACAGAAGTTTGGCGCCGTGGATGTCGAGCGGGGCCCCCACCTGCACCGGATGGAAGTCAAAAAGCTTCTGCAGTTCTGCCTTGGGGATGCCTGACAGCGCCGACCATTTGCGCAGCCACGATGCGTATATCGACGGCACCGTCCACAGGGGCATGCGTCCAGCGGCCATGGCCTGCTGGAGGATGCCGGCATCGTGGTCGCCGTGAACGTGCGTCAAAATCAGGCCGTCGATGAGGCCAGCGTCGATGTCGGCGTTGGCCATGATGGAGTGTGCATGCAAGGGCGGGTCGACGAGGACGCCCCGACCGCCGATCCACAGCACGAAACCGGTGGTGCGCTCACGGGGGTCGGGATCGAAGCCGTGGCTGCGACCAAGCACCGTCAGTCCAAAACGCGGGGGCGAAAATGGCTCCAGCCCGGCGGCTTCGACCGAGACTCGGTCGACCGCAGCAGGGGCATCGCGTGGCAGTTGCGCGATCACGTCGCCATCGACCGAGACCTCGAAGCCGTCGCTGCTGAGTGTCACGAGGAGACGATGGTCATCGTCGACGACGAAGGCGCCGCCACCGTCGGGGTCGTCGACGGCGCGGAAGTCAATCGCGTCACTCATCTCCAGAATGCCGTTTTCGTAGGCGCTCCCGCGTCGAAACCATCGGTGCTCTCGTTGGAGGTCGGGCACAGGTTGCCCGGGCGCGACGTCGGCGGTGAGGTCTTGGGCCACAGGGCCCAGCAGGCATTCTTGTGCAGCCGCCAGCACGGCCGCCCGTTGCGTGCGCAGACCAACCACGATCAAGGGTCGGTGTTTGACGAACAGGTTCCAGTAGATGGGAAATTCAAGGTCGGCCAGGGCGACGCCGTGCTGCATGTCGACGAGCCGACGGGGCAACACGATGATGCGAGGAACCGCGTCTTGCTGCGCGAGCGTGTCTTTGAGCGTTTCCGGCGGGGCTCCGAGCTGCAGGGCGCCCAGTGGCGTCATCAGCCAGAGGCCTCCACGGGACAACGGTGTCGGCGTCGGCGGCGCATTCATGGCGTCACGGGCGATGGATCGG
>CAJBHN010000993.1 GCA_903952805.1 uncultured Myxococcales bacterium
CGGTCGTCGCCGCTGCAGCAGGGGCAGGTGCTCGTGCCGTTGACCTCGACTGCGTCCTTGGGGTCGAAGTCGGCTCCGCAGATGTCGCAGGAGGCGTCGAGTTGGATGGTGAGCGTGGGGTTCATCGTGTCTCTCCGCTGGGGCGCCGATGTGGTGCCCCTCTCGCTCCCGAGGAGGGGCACCCATTCGTCGAAGCGGCGCAGCCGCAAGCGCAGGACCCGTCGGAGGCGGACGGCGTGACAGAACAGGCGCGCAGCGCCCTGGCGCGACGGTTGGCGACAGAGGCGACGGAGCGCGGCTGCGCCGCGGTCCCGAGGAGAGACCGGGAGCGTCTGCCACCCAGGCGTGACAGGTCATGGCTTCATGCGGACGGCCGGCGTCGCCGAAGGCGCGGGCAGGGCAGCGAGAGCGCGGCTCCTGCGCGGGCGCGGCGCGCTCCTCGGTGAAGGTGTCGTCTCCGGCACGCAGGCGCTGAAGGTGGCTATGACGGTCCTGGTGCGCTCGAGGGTCGGGCTCCATCAGTCGTCGCCGTGCCTTCCATGAAGGCCAGGAAGCGCGTGGACCACGGCCGCCCTGCTGGCGGCTGCGGCAGGACCTTCATGGGTCTGACGCACCGAAGACATGGAGCAGTTGGGGGGGCGATGACGAGTGCCAGGTGGATGCGGTGGCACCGGCTGCACTGGCGGGTCAGGTACATGCCCGTCGCCAGCAACTTCACCATGGCCGGGGTGATGTCGGGCTGTTTGGTCATTGGGGACTGTCTCCATCTTCTGGCAGCGACGCGCCGCTCCTTGAGCGGCGGCGCGGCGCGGGCCCGTCCCGGCTACTCGCCCTCCGCCGGCGGAAGCACCCGCTCGTTGTGCTTGGCGATGATCCTGTTCATCGCCTCCACCAACTCCACGTTCAGGAACGTGACGTGGGCGTTGCCGTTCTTGAAGCCGCGAACGCTGAAGCAGTCCTCGAAGGTGAAGACGCCGCTGCCAGGCCACCGCGCATCAGAGAGCTTCCGCCACGCGCTTGAGCGGTGGTCGGGCTCCGGCTTGTTGCCGAGGATGGTCATGACGCGCAGCAGGTCCTCGAGCACGTCGCAGCCGCCGTGACTCGGTCGGTCGCTCCAGGAGGGGTCGACGACCCCTCGCAGGATGACACGCTTGCCCAGGCGGCGCGGGCAGTTGGTCTTGTAGTCCCACGACAGGCGCCGAAAGAGCTCGCAGATGCCTCGCTCGAACATCGCCTGGCGCCCCTGGTGCAGCGTCGAGAACGTGGCGTTAATGTTGTCGACCGTCAGCGCCGGGACCTCCAGCTTGGTGATGGCGTCATCCCATTGCTTGCGTGCGGTGGCATCGAGGAACGAGCGAAGGCCGCTCTGGTCGAGCAGATACGCCCAGAGCTTGGCATCGACGCCTTTGCAGACCGTCTCCACCTCATCGACGAAGTTCCGGTGGTGCCGCGTCTCCACCCGCAGCACATAGGGTCGCTCGCCAATGAGGGTGCTTGCGATGTCCGTCGCCTCGCCCATGAGCTTGGCGGCGTTTCGGACCCGCTCGTTGATGGCGTCGCGTTTGGCCAGGAAGGCGTCGATGCTGATGCTCGGGATGAGCCCGAACGTTTCTGAGGTCGGCATGGTGTCCCTTGGGCGAGTGGGTTGCACGGGTCGTCTTGGTGGCGCCGGCGCGCCCTCGCCATGGCGGGCGCGCTGGTGACCCGGTGTTCTGCAGCCACTCGCCCACGGTTGCCCTCGTCCCTGGCTGGCCTCAGTTCGGGGATGTGGCCCGATGGGCGAAGGCCCCGGCCGCTGTGGCTCGGTAGCCCGCTGCCGTCACCCGCTTGATCATCTCTGTGAGCCGAGGACCGTGGAAGTTCCATGTCTGGCTGCGCCCGCTGTACATGGACTGGTCCTTCGGCCGCAGGATCACCTTCACCCGCGGGTCCTTCGGCAGCTCAGCCAGAATCGCGATCTCTGCCCACTGTCCTGCCACCGGTCGGCCATCGTCGACCCAGACCACGCACCTCTCCATTGAGTTGTCTGCCCGGTACCGGAACGCCACGTCCGCCATGACCGGCCCTGACCCCAGGTGCGGCATGAGCTGGCAGCTCTGGTGCAGCGCCGATGGCGACTCGCAGTGATGCGAGCCCAGCAGGCGGGCCGTGCCGCAATGAACGCAGCGGTACTCGCACGGCGCACGGGCTGCCCCCGAATACATCTCGATGGTTTCTGGGTCCCTCCCCACGGCGAAGCCGATGTCCACCAGCGCTGCGGCCAGCATCGAGCGCAGCAACGCATCGTCCAGTCCCCCATGGGGCACCGCCGCAAACGCCATCGCTGGATGGGTCCGGTTTGGGACCACCGACCACACTGGCGCCGTGCCGTTGCCCATCGAGATGACCCGCCGCTCAAGGATGCCTGCCGTCATCAGCAGCTCGATGCGGCGCCTCGCGGAGCGAGGCTGGATTCGGCTCTTGCTGTTTTGGAGGCTCGGGTTGCCCGCTGCCGCCTTGGACGCCTTGCACAGGACCATGCGCGCCAGCGTCGTGGTGGTTGCGGCCCCATGGTCCGCGCAGCGGACCAACGCATCGCGTGTCTCTTGCTTGAGGGCCTCGAAGCTCGTGAGTGCCAGTTTCATTGGTTCTTCCCTCTGCTTGAAACGCGGGCACCACACTTGTGCGGCCTGCGTTTCTCGTTCCTGCCATTGCCTCATCAGCCCTTGCCCTCATTCGCCAGGAACCCCCGGCCACTACGCCAATGCGTAGACGAAGTGCCGGCCGCCACGTTGCTCTTGCAACGACGCAACACTTGTTGCGTGCGAGCCACCCTCGCCCTTGCGAGGAAAAGCGGCGTCACCCCTTGGGGACGATGCTTTTGGGGGTTCCTGGCGAATTGACTGCATTAGCCACCCATTGGAATTTCAAGCTCTTGCGATTGGCCACCCGTGTCGGGCGCCTGGAGGGGGGTGGCGACAGCGGCCGTTGCCGGTGGCCAATCCCCAGTGGCCAATTGCGAGTGGCTAATACCGGGCCTGCCCCTCGCCCCCCTGCTCATGGCCCACGCAGCTCGACGGCGGTGAAGTAGTCGGGCCCGAGCTTGACGAGGGCGGCATGCAGCTGCGCGGCCATTGCGCGACGCTCAGCGACTGAGAGCTTGTCGATGTGCTTGAGGTCGATGCGGATGGTTTCGGCGTTGATGCGGAAGACGCTCGACGCTGGCGGAGGGCCAGCATCGTTCTTTTCATCAGCACCACGTCCGCCAACGAGGCGCTGCTGTACCTGGGTCTGCAGCTGGGCCTTGGTCCATTCATGCACCGCAGCGCGCTGGGCCATGGAACGGACAGCCTTCTCCGCCTGGGGCTTGTAGCCGGGGGCGTCAGCGAAGCGCTCGTCCTTCTGGGCAAGCTCGTCATACAGCTTGATGAGGAGCAGGAGCTTGTCGAGGCTGAGGCCTGGCAACTCGCGGTCCTCGGCCTTTGGCGTGCCGTCTTCGCGGGTGGCGGGCTTGCCGTTTGCGTCCTTGACCTTCACCTGGACTTCGACGACGCCGCCGTAGGCGCGAATGAACGGCGGCGCCTCGCCGATGAGGACGTAGGTGCGGACCTGGCGCTCCGAGAGAGAGACCCGCTCGCCCAGGGCCTTGAGTGTGAGGCCACGCTGCGCCTTGAGGTTCGCCAAGGCCGTTGCCTTGTCGCCGTCGGTCATGTCCTCGCGCTGCAGGTTTTCGATCAACTGCAGGAAAGGAATGTCCTCGTCTGATGCCGTGGTGATTTCACAGCGCAGCATGCCGTCGCCGCCATGCTTCAACGCGTTCAACTCGACGGCTGCCCGCCGGCGCTGGCCAAAGACCAGCTCATAGGGCGTCACGGCGCCGGGAGGGCTCTTGCGCACCTTGACCGGCTCAAGCTGCCCGACGTCGCGGATGGAGTGCGCGAGCTCCTCGAGCTTCCCGCGGTTGAGCTTGCCGGTCCGGACGTTCGGCAGAACCGTGAGGTCGGCGTAGTGCAGGGGGAACAGGCCGGGCTCAGCCGCTGGCGTTGCAGCGCCGGCGACGGCGACAGCGGCTGGGGCGGGCCTGGGCTTCTTGAGAGCTGGGACCTGGGTCGTCTCGTCGGCGCTGGTGTGGCTCGCGGTGGTCTGTGTGGGCTCAGTCACTGTGTGCTCCTTGGTGCCGTCTTGTTGACGGCAAACAAAGTAGACTACACATGTGGCCTATGAGGAAGTGCGTGGAATCACGGGCGGGAGATCGGCGGCGCTGCCTGCATGATGCGCTGGACGCGTGGCAGGAAGACGGACCTCTCGGCGCTGGTCAGGACCTCCAGCGGGACCGGCAGGGTCTGGAGGGGATCGAGGCTGACGGGTCCCATCCGCATCTCAAAATGCAGGTGGGGTCCTGTGCTCATCCCCGTCGTGCCGACGAAGCCGATGACCTGGCCTTGTTTCACCGCCGCGTTCTGCTCGATGCCGGGACCAAAGGCGTCCAGGTGGAGGTAGAGGCTTTGGCGCCCGGCGTGGCCGAGCTTCAGGTAGTTGCCCGAGGCTGCGTCTGTGGCCTTGGTGGCGACGGTGCCGTCGGCCACGGCATAGATGGGCGTCCCGGTAGCTGCGCCGTAGTCGACGCCGCGGTGGGAGCGGACGTCGCCAGTGATTGGGTGCAGGCGCGTGCCGTAGGGCGAGGTGATGCGCGAGAGCTCGAGGGGACGGCCAAGGAAGGCGCCGGTGTCTGCGCGCTTGCCGTCGGCGTCAAACCAGCGGGTCTGGCCTTTGGCGTCACTCAGAAGAAACGCCGTCAGCCTGGTGCGTGGGGTGTCGATGACGAGAGCCGAGAGGCGGTCGTCCTCCGCGAATGCATGGACCACCGAGGAGTCCACGACGTGGGCGTACACGTCGAGGCGGCCGAGCAAGGCGCGGTCCAGGGCTTCGAGGATGGGCATCGGCAGGGATCGCTGAAGCGTGTCTCGGACCGGGTAGGAGCGCACGTTCAACTTGGGCGGCGGCGCCAATTTGGGAACCTCGGGCACAAGAACAGCGACGGCGGCGGCGGGCGCCTGCTTTGGCAGGTCGAGCACGCTCGCTTCGACGACGGGCCTTCTGGCCTGCGGCAGGAGCAGGCCGCTGGAGCCAGGGCTTGGGGTCCGGCCAGACGCGGAGGTCGCCTGGGCCTCGTCGCATCCCGAGGTGAACGCGCACGGCAGGACGAAGCAGCTCGTCAGCAGGAGTTTTTGAATGCGTGACGTCATGACGAATGTCGAATCTGTGTTGCAGGCGGTCTTTGACCGGTTGCCATCAGTGTTCCCTGAGTTCGGTTGGAAGGCCAGACGTGGTGGTGGCTGGGTCGCGACGGCGAGGCACCATACCAAGGCTGTGTGTGGTGCAAGGCCATCGCGCGTCGTGTGCTTGTCCCCGGCCGGCTTCTACGTCTTTGGCCAGGGCGCCACCCATTGGCTGGCCTATCTCGCTGGCGGCGCCTTCCCCCGGGGACCGGGCTGGCGTGAGGCCGTCGACGAGCTCGCTCGGCGGGCCCTGCTTGTCCCCGTGGCGCCTCGGCCGGCAGCACCAGCCGTGCGTGATGTTCGAGGGGAACGGGCGGTCCTTGGTCGACTCCTGCAGGGAAGCCTCAAGCTGTCGAAGCTCTACCCGGGGAAGGCGCTCGCCTACCTGCAGGGCAGGGGCATCACCGACGAGACGATGTCTCGTCGGGAGGTCGGCTACGTCTCCTCCGTCGAGGAATGGCTGGACGTCTCTCGGGTCCAGCCTCATCAGCTCGAGGACGTGACAGGCTGGCCTGAGCGGGCTGGTGTCTGGAACGACCGGGTCGTTGGCGCCTGGCGCGGCATTGACCGGTCCCTGCGGGCCTTGTGGGGACGGTCCCTCTCGGCTGGGCCGAAGTACCTCGTCTGCGGCACGCGACCGGCCCTCTTTGGCCATGACCGCTGGCTGGGCGGGAGGCCATCGCCCGAGGAGCTCGTCGTCGTCGAGGGCGTGTTGAACGTCCTTGAACTGGAAAGCCAGGGTGTCCGAAACGTGTGCGCGCTCGGGGGGACCCACCTGTCGTCGACGACGATGGACGACTTGGTGACGCATGGCGTCAGGCGCCTGCACGTCGTCTTCGACGGCGACGTCGGCGGCGACGACGGCCTCATGCGGCTTTGGGAGCAACGGGTGCCCGATGGCCTGTACCTCAGCGCCTGCCTTGCCCTGGATGGCAATCCAACGAGGCTCGACGTTTCCCTTCCCTGAAGGGCTCGCCTCTGGACCAGCCAAGCCCAGCTGGGGCACGGTCAGGGATGGAAACAAGCTTGAGAACCATCGTTGCCGTTGCGGTCGCTTTCACCGCCATCATGTCCACCGCCTGCACGACGACGGCTGGTGTGAAGGCGACCCTGTACTACGACCCTCCGGGTGCTCATTCAGCCGTGCCTGAAGAGATAACCCTCGATTACGAGGAGACCTTCTCGACGTCGGCGCTGGCGGTTGCCTGCTCCGTGACGGCGATCTTCTACGGTGGTGCATGCTGGGCA
>CAJBHN010000994.1 GCA_903952805.1 uncultured Myxococcales bacterium
ACCCGCCTGCACGGCACCAGCCCCCGCCGCACCTGCCCCCGCCGCTCGCGAAGGCGGCGGCGGCGGCGCGGGAGGCGCAGCCGCACCAGCCCTCGCCGCTGGCGAAGGCGGCGGCGTGGGAGTGGGAGGCGCCTCCGCTGGCGACGGCAACGGCGACGGCGACGGCGACGGCAACGGCGACGGCAACGGCGACGGCGACGGCGACGGCGACGGCGAACCCCGTGGTTGTGCTGCAGCCGGGCATCCTTGGCTTCAGGGAACTGACGCTGTTGGGCACGTATTGGGGTGAGCTTCCCGCGCGGTTGCGATCGCTTGGCTACACCGTCGTGGAGCGGGCGCCGGCACCGGTGGGATCACCGTCGGCGCGTGGTCGGGAACTCGCCGACGATGTCGCTGTGGTCACGAAACGCCACGGGGTCGACCACGTCGTCATTATCGCCCACTCGCAAGGTGGGCTCGATGTGCGCCACGCGCTCGCTGAGGTACCGGGCTTCGCCAATCACGTCGGCGCCGTCGCCACCATCGCCAGCCCCCACCAGGGCTCGTCCATGGTCGATGTGGGACGGGCCTTTCCCGCAACCATCGTCGACGGCCTGCTGTCGAGCATTCATCGCACTTTCGAGGCCAATCAGGGCCTGGCCCCGCACACGCCCGACACCCTGGGCGCCCTCGATGGGCTGTCGACGACGGGGACAAGCGCGCTGATGGCCGCGGCGCCGACCAGTCCTGTGCCGTTCTTCTCGGTAGGCGGCGTCACCGGCCCCGACGTCGACCACGCCTGCCTCGGCGGCCGCTGGGGCGAACCCGATATCGAGGACGTCGTGGCACCGACGGCGCTGTGGAATCTGTGGTCCCAGCGGCTGGTGGCGGGCGATCACAGCTCCGACGGCGTGGTCCCCACCAGGAGCATGCGCTTTGGCACCTTCCTCGGGTGCGCTCCCGCCGACCACGGCGACTGGATGGGCTGGGTCAGCCACCCGCTGGAAGAAGAACTGGTCTGGTCGCCGACGGCCTTCCTGGTGGCCTTGACTGGCGCCCTCGTCGACGTCGACCGCTACGGCGCCCATGCGATGGACGGCCATGTCGGCGCCCTGGCCCGCCTGGCCCGGGCGACGCCAACGCCGACACCGATGTAGCGTCGCGCCATGGCTCGTCTGGTTGGCATCTGGGGTCGCCCCTACATCGGCATGGACGACGTCCTCGACACGAGCGCCCTGCCCGCCATCGACGATGAGGTGACCCGCGCCCTCGTCGACATTGACCCCGGTCAGACCGGTGGTGGCCTGAAGCACATGGGCATCTGCGCGCCCTGGGTCAACGACGACCCCTACGTCGACTACAGCGACGTCATTGAGCGATTCACCTTCGGCGAGTGGCAACGGCTGGTCGGCCTCGCCGACGCTCCCGACGTCTTCGACCCGACCCGCTGGCAGCAGACCCGATTTGGCGACGAGACCGACCATCCCCTCAACCGACGGCAGATGCGCTGGCTGACGTACCGCTACGGCGTCTATTTCCCGTGGAAGGTCTGCGTGCACCTCCTCGAAAACGATCGTTGGGAAGACAAACACCACGGCGCCGGCAAGGAATTCACCGAACAAGCCACGGCGCTGATGCCGACGACGGTGGCCTGGCTGAAGGCCCTGCCCTTTGAGCAGATGGGCCGGGTCGTCATCTTTGGCTTGATGCCCAACGACCACGCCCCCGCCCATCGAGACAGCGAACCCGGTCGCGACCTGACGGTGGCCCAGAGTCTGAGCATCGACCCCCGCGGGACGAAGGAATTCTACCTCAGCGATCCCGACGGCGAAGAAGTCGACGTCGACAGCAAGCTCTACTGGTTCAATGACATGGACTACCACGGCGTCAGGTCCCAGCCGGTGTTCCGCTACTCCATCCGCGTCGACGGCGTGTACCGCCCAGCATTCCTGCGTGACCTGCAACGGCGCCAGCGCTGACCGCCCGTCAGCGCGGGCGCGAGCACACCGGCGTCAACGGCGAACCAGGGTCGGCACACTGAGCGCGCTGGGGTCGGTGTGGCCCGCGTCGCGGCGGGTGTAGACGCCGCAGGCCTCGCCGCCGACGACGAAGACGCCGTGATTTTGCACGATGCCCCTGGCGTCGGTGCGCGCCTGAAAGTAGCGCTGGGCGATGAAGGAGCCGCGCCTGGCCCGGGCGATGGTTTTGTGCCAGGCGTCCTCGTCGGTCAGGCGACCAATGATGACTTCGTCGCCCTCGGCGCCGTAGTCACTCTTGATGACCCAGCGATCCTTGTCGGCGCGCAACTGCACGTCGTGCATGGATTCCAGGCGCGCGGTGTAGGGAATCAAACGCTGGATCGCCTGCTGTGACGTCGTCGAGAAGCGGTGGATGCGCTCCCAACAAAACGCCATCAGCCTCTTGTTTTGCGACGCCACGGCGCCAAAGGGATTGACGACCACCGCCTTGCCCCTGGCCTGGGCCGACAGCAGCACCGACAACGGCGCCGTCAGCGGTACGGCGTCGGCAACGACGTCGTCGGTCCACACGCTGTGACGCTCGCCCCACCAATCGGTCTTGTAGTGGCGCACGATCAGCGAGGGCCGCTCCCCAAAGATTTCGACGCCGCCGTCGGCACTCGCCGCCAGGTTGAATGGGCTGCCGAGCACCACCCGCCAGCCGCTCTCCTCCAGCAACTGTCGATACAGACGGACCAACGAAAGGTCTTCGGTGAACTCCGTCGGGTAGATGATGGCGGCCACCCGGCGACGATGAGCGTCTTCGTCGTCGACGACGCTGCGATGCATTGTCTCCCACAGGGCGGCAATCCGCGGCGCCAGCGAGGCACACGCGTCGTCGAGGTCCGGGTGGTCGGCGGCACCGAGGGCCCCAAGGACGATGGCCTCGGGCTCCCCCGTGGGGGTGTCGCTGTTGAGTTCGGTGACCTGCAGGCCATCGTCGGTGACGAACACGTCGGCGCGGGCGATGCCATGCCACAAGCCGCCGCTGGCCTTCAGCATGGACTGCTGGGTGGGCAGCAGCGGCAGATAGGTCGCCCGCTGGTCATCGTCGTCGAGCAGCAATTGCACCGCCTCGTCGATGACGGCGGCGAGGTCTTCGCCGGCACTCAACAAGGAGCGGTGTTCGTCGGCGCTGAGGATGGCCGGCGTCGGGGAAAAGCGCGGCGCGCCGTCGAGCCAGGGGTCGTTGATGAAGCCGGCGTCGACGATGCGGCGGGCAAAGTCGGCAAAGTCGGCGGAGTTGGCGGCGTCGTCAGCGGGGACCTTGGTACGGGTCATGGCTAGGCCAAGCGAGCGATGGCGAGAGCAGCGGCAATGGCGATGGTCGCGTCGAGGGCGGCGACGGCGGTGTCGTGGCGCAGCCCCACAGCGTCGTCGAGCGCCCCTCCCCGCAGCGATGGCATGCGTCCAAACAGGATGCCGCCCACCAGGATTTGCCGCAGGGGAAGAAGCAACAGCGCCAAGCAGGCCACCTGCAGGAAGCCCAGCAGCGACGTCGACCAGCCTTCGAACTCACCGCTGAGGGCGCGGGCGATGATGAGTGCTGCGGCGATGCTGGTGCCGGCGTAGCTCATGGCAGCGGCCATGTTTTCGCCGGCGATCTGCTCCGCGTCGTCGTAGGTGGTCAGAGCCCGAAACAGCACCACCACCAGTTGCTGGCACACCAGCCCCAGCAGAAAGAACCCCGACGCCAGCCCGAGGCCGAACAGGTCGGTACCGGCCGCGCTTTCGGCGACGAGGATGGCGACGGCGATGTGATGACCACCAGCGGCGAGGGCGGCGGCAGTATTGCCCTCGTCGATCTCCTGGCCGAGACGGCTGCCGAGCAACACCCGCACACCGAGTTGTCCGGCGAACATCGACAAGACAAAGCCGACGCCCCCGAAGGCGAAGGCCCACAGGGCATCTGCAACGAGGTCCTCGCCGGTGGCGCATTGGTGGGCGACGGAGGCGCCTATCCACAACATCGACACGGACTGCAGCGCCGCATAGAGCCGATGGGCTGGGTTCTCGTCGACAAAGCTCGCTCGACCGGTGCGCTGAACGCGCTGCACCACCCGCAACAGGCTGGCATAGACAACACAGAAGGCGACAGTGAGCCCGAAGGCTTCCAGGAAAGATCGATCCATTGTGGGCGCAAACTACTGTAGAAGAGGGGCCGTGGGCAGAGGCGACGACGCGAACATTCTGCGGGGGGTGCCTGGCACCGCCCTCACCGGCTTGTGGGGGCGACCATTTTTGCCTCTCGACGAGGTGCTCGCCGACGTCGGCGTTGCCCCGGACGACCTCGCAGCCGTTCACGATGAGATCTGTCTCGCCTACGCCAGCCTGCCGGTCGACTACACCGGCGGCTCCCACCGCTCGATGGGCATCACGCCGCCGTCGCGCCAGGCCGAGGCCGTCGTCGACTACCTCGAGGTATTGCGGGCCCTGAGCCCCGCCGACTGGCAGTCGTTCGTCAGCCTCGCCGACGACCCCGCCGACTTCGAGGACGTCGACCCCGCCGATGTCGGCGAAGAGCGTTCGGTGCCACTGTCTCGTCGACACATGCTGTGGCTCAAGGTGCGCTTTGGCGTGTACTTCCCGTGGAAGGGCTACCTGGAACTGATCCCCAACCAGAAGTGGACCGACAAGGCCACCGTCGAGGGCAAGCGCTTCACCCGCAACGCCCGCACCTTTCTGCCTCGCACCTGTGCCCTGGTGGAGAGGCTGCCCTTTGTCGGCGTCGGTCGATGCAACATCATGGGATTGGAAGCACACGATCACGGCACCGTTCACCGCGATGGCGACCCCGACGAGCAAGACGCTCCCGACGAGTTCATCACGATCTCGCCGGTACCAGGCAAACGCCTCTTCATCTGGGACGAAGAGCACCGGCGGGCCCACGTCGTCACGGGCAGCCGGGCCGTCTGGTTCAACGACTTCGACTACCATGGCGTGGAAGCCGCGCCTTTTTTCCGCTATTCCGTTCGCGTCGACGGCGTCTTCACCGACGCCTTCAGGGCCCTCATCGGAGCGCGATACCAATGACCAGCAAGTTTCGTCTGCTCACCGAGGTCAACACCCCCACCGTCGTCGGCAAGTCGTGGTGGAACAAGGCGCTCAAGCTGTCGCGGGGAGGAGATGCCCGCCGCAACGCCATGTTCATCATCGGCGCCGGTGCCGCCTTCATGGTGCTGCCGC
>CAJBHN010000995.1 GCA_903952805.1 uncultured Myxococcales bacterium
AGCTCGGACGGCCTCGGTTGCCCGGCACGTCTTCAGCGCGCCGCGACCCGGGCCCCGCGGGTGGTGCTGCCGCGAAGCTTGAAGGCGGCCCGCAGCGATTCCTTGGCCAGCCACGGAGCCTTGATGTGCCATTTGCTGGTGTTGACGACGACGGCAGACACAATGAACTCCGGTGCGTCGGCGGGAGCAAAGCCAACGAACCATGATGTGTCGAGGCCCGTGCTGTAGTCGGTGAGCGAGCCCGTCTTGCCGGCCGCCGATTCGCCCAGCGCCGGCCTCTGCTGAAATGCCCGGCGGCCCGTCCCTTTGCTCACGGTGTCGGCCATCATCTGGCGCAGGGCGCGAGCGGCTCGGGGCTCGATGGCGCGAGCGGCCTTGCCTTGTTGCCCGCTGAGCATCGTTGGCGTGACCAGCATGCCGTCGTTGGCGACAATCGATGCCAGTACGGCGCCATGCATCGCCGAGATTTTCACATTTCCAAAGCCTGCCGCGGTCTCGGCGAACGCAAACGGCTCGTTGGGAATGTTGGCCGTCGAAGCCTTCATGCCGGGGATGCCAAAGGTGTTGCCGAAACCCCATCGCAGGGTGTGCTCTCGCAACATCGCCGGGTTCAGGTGGCTGGTGGCCAACTTGGCAACAGCGACGTTGGCTGACTGCGGGACCACCTCGCCAAAGGTGATGCAGCGGTTGTCTTGGTTGGTGTCCTTGAGGTTCTTGGGTTTCATGCGGGTCTTGCCGCCATGAAAACACACCTCTTCGTTGACCGGGACGCCGGCCTCCAGCAGCGCCGATGCTGTCACCACTTTGAAGACACTGGCGGCCGGGGCCAGCGGCCGCAGAGCGATGCCGTCGCTGGCTTCGCGGGTCGAGTGCTCGGCCATGGCCACGACCCGGCCGGTGGCGGCTTCCATGATGACGACAGCGCCGTAGGGCGTCTGACCGTTGCGCAGCATCGTCTCCAGCTGGGCTTCCAGCGTCGCATTGCGCGTCGACGGCCCCTTCGGCGGCGACACGAGCTTGGCGCCGGCGACCGTGGCTGATGGCGCTGATGGCGCGGCTCGAGACCCAACGGCTGTGGGCATCGCCTCGGGAGTGGGGGCAGGTGGCTCATCAATGCGGGGTGGCGCTGCTGGCTCATCGCCGGAGGCTGTCTGGATGGCGGAGAGGACGGTGGCGCCCTCCTGCACGTCAGGCGCGGGTGGTGTCACCGATTCGTCGACACTGGCGACCTCAACCCCGACATGGGCAAAGGAGCTCAGGACGGCGTTGACCAGCGCTGCGACCGCCAGCCCGGCACACAGCGGCAGCAGCAGTTGGAACCACGGTGATTTTCGCATCAGCCGCGTCCACAAGGGGGCGGGTGACGAGAAGCGGTGGAGACGGATGGGGTGGTTTGGAGACAAGCGTCGCATTCTGACTCCAGCATCCGACCTGAACAGCTCGGGCGCAAAAAAATGGCCGCTGCATCACCAACGCCAGCATCCACGCTCAGCGCCTTTTCCTGACCGGGCCTGGTTCGGCTGCGGAATCAGGCGTCCAGGGCATGGCCTCGCCCAACTTCAACTTCAAACGGTCGGCAATCCAATGCCCATCCCACCATTCGATCGGATTGACCGCCTGGCCATGCAGCAGCGTCGTGAAGTGCAGGTGGTCGCCGCCAGCGAGGCCGGTGGCACCGGTGTTGCCGACGGTCTGGCCGCGGATGACGGCATCACCGACGGCGACGCTGATGGCACTGAGGTGCGCGTAGAGGGTCATCAAACCGTAGCCGTGATCAACGATGACGCAGTTGCCAAAGATGCCCAGGTAGGCGGCGTGGACGACGACGCCGTCGTTGCCAGCATTGACGGGCGTACGCTCCACACGGGCGAGGTCGAAACCCAGATGGTCCTGAGTGTCGACGTCAGCGTCGTTGTACCGATAGGTCCGGCGGTCGGCAAAGGCGCCCTTGATGCTGGCGTTGTCAAAGGGCTGAAACGTCTTTGACCACAGAAACTTCTGGGCGCTGCGCTGGGCCAGTTCGACGAGAGAGGCGTTGTTCTTCTTGCGCAACTCGCGGTTGAGCACGAGATAGTCCGCCAGCAAGTCCCCCGAACGGGTGAATTGGGGGGTCTGGGCGAAAATCTCGCTGGTGACCTTGGCCAGAAATGCATCTTTCAGCACGATGGTGTCTTTGGGCATCGGCCGCGGAATGTATTTGTGGATAAATGGCGACGTGGTTCGATTGCCGACGTCGTCCTCCGCAAAAAGTTTGATGCGGCCACGAACGTCAGCCTCGGGGCCGGCATCATCGTAGGGGAGGGCGAACATGACAAAGTGCCGCGACGGCGGACCGCCCGGGAGAGGGCTGCCGACAAAGACCCACGGAGGGCTGGTGCCGTCGACGCGGTCGACGACGACGCCATCGCGCATGGACGTGGGGCCGACCTCGTAGACGATGGCTTCGGCTCCGCCCTGGGCCACGTGCACAAATGAAGACATCGGCGTCACCGTCGGTGGCGTGAGCTTCACC
>CAJBHN010000996.1 GCA_903952805.1 uncultured Myxococcales bacterium
ACGACGACGACGACGGCGAGCCCCCCGGCAGCGGCGATGACGCTGCCGCCTTCACTGCCCGGTATCATCACCGTCGGGGTGGGCGGCGCCTCCGTCCTCGTCGGTGGCGCTCTCCTCGCGGTGGGACTCGGCCCGTGGTTCGTCCACGCCGACACGGTCGCTCGCATCGCCGACGCCGAGTCCCGGCGTGCCGATGCCACCGCCCTGCAGCAGGAGCAGGCCAGGGCCCGGGCCGACTGGGAAGGCTCGGGGCAAACCCTGACCGGCGTCGGTACCGCCCTCGTCGCGATCGGCGCGCTCGTCGTCGGTGGCGGTCTCGTCTGGGCCCTGCTGCCAACGCCGCCGCACGACGCCACCGCTGCACCATCGCCCGTCGCCGCTGCGTCCGGCGCGACGCTCCCCGCCGCCGTTACCCCGAGCCGCTGAGGCCCTGCATGCCCGTCGCCCCGCTGCGCCCCGCCCATCGCACTGTCGCCGTCTTCGGTGTCTTGCTGCTGTTCGGCATGGTGCCGCTGTCAGCCTGCGACCTTCCCGCCGACGCCCGCTACGGGCGAGCCTGCAGCGCCGACGCCGACTGCGACGGCTACGTCTGCGAGCAGGCCCGCTGCGCGCCATCGCCAGGGTTCTTCGGTGGCGAGGGCGAAGGCGAGGGCGAGGGCGAAGGCGAGGGCGAGGGCGAAGGCGAAGGCGAAGGCGAGGGCGAGGGCGAGGGCGAGGGCGAGGTTGGGTGCGTCGTCAACAGCGACTGCGCTGACGGCGACGTCTGCAACGGCGACGAGCGCTGCGAAGAAGGTGCCTGTGTTGCCGGCCCACCGCTGTGCGCTGCCGACGCCGCGGCGCCATTCTGCGTCGCCGGCGCTTGCGTTGCCTGCCGCAACAGCGGCGACTGCGACGACGGCCTGTTTTGCTCGGGGCAGGAGGACTGCCAGTCCGGCAGCTGCGTGCCCCCACGGTCCGCCTGCGGGGCGCTCAGCTGCGATGAAGAGCAGGGGGCGTGCGTGGGCTGCGACAACGACCTGCAATGCGACGACGGCGTCACCTGCAACGGGACCGAACGGTGCGCCCCAAACGGCGTGTGCCAACCGGGCAGCAACGCCTGCAGTGGCACCTCACCGGTGTGCAGCGTAGCGCTCGACCGCTGTGTCTGCGCGAACAACAGCGACTGCGACGACGGCGAGTTCTGCAACGGCGTCGAGCGCTGCGCCGAGGGGAGCTGCGTGGCCGGCTCACCGCCCGTGTGTGGCGGCAGCACACCGGTCTGCGACGACGCCCGCGACCGCTGCGTTTGCAACAGCAACCCGCCATGCAGTGATGGTCTGTTCTGCAATGGCTCTGAACAATGCAGCGACGGCGTGTGCGTGCCAGGGAGCGCGCCGGCCTGCACGTTTGGCTGCAATGTCGCCCAGAGCGCCTGCAATGCCTGCCAGAACAACAGCCACTGCGACGACGGCAACCAGTGCAACGGCGTCGAGACGTGCAACAATGGCCAGTGCCAGCCGGGCGACGGCTTGAGCTGTGCGTTTGGCTGCACGCCGTCGGTGGGCTGCAATGAATGCAACGCCAGCAGCCAGTGCAGCGATGGCAATGCCTGCAACGGCCCCGAGACCTGCACCAATGGGAGCTGTCAGGCCGGCACGCCGCTGTCGTGCGTGAGCGGCTGCAATCCGACGACGGGCTGCCTGCAGTGCAGGCCAACGGCAACTGCACCGACGGCAACGCCTGCAACGGCACCGAGACCTGCCCCAATGGGACCTGTCAGCCCGGGACGTCGCTGACGTGCAGCTTCGGCTGCGAGCCGACGCGCGGCTGCAACGAATGCGACGCCAACAGCCAGTGCAACGACGGCAACGTCTGCAACGGCGTCGAGACCTGCAGCACCGGCACGTGTCAGGCAGGCACGGCCCTGACCTGTCCGCTCGGCTGCAACGCCGCCCTCGGCTGCAATGAATGCACCGCCAACAGTCAATGCGACGACGGCAACGTCTGCAACGGTGCCGAGACCTGCAACGCCAACGGCCGGTGTCAGACCGGCACCGCGCTGACGTGCGCGCTTGGCTGCAACACATCGCTGGGCTGCAACGAATGCACGGTCAACGCCCAATGCGACAATGGCCTCTTCTGCGACGGCGCCGAAACCTGCGACGGCAACGGCCGCTGTCGAACCGGCACCGCCCCCGCGTGCGAGTTCGGCTGCAACGAGGGACGCGACCGCTGCAACCAATGTGTGCTTGCTGAGCACTGCGCCGACGACGGATTCTTCTGCAACGGCACGCCAGCGTGCGTCGACAACAGCTGCGTCATCAACACTACCGACCCCTGCGGCGGGACGCTGTGTTGTGAGCCAAATGTCTGCCAGCCCGTCTTCAGCGGCTGCTGCAGCGATGCTGACTGCGGCTTTCAGGCCACCTGTCAGTCGGGCCAGTGCTGTCCACAAGGCCAGGTCTGCCAATTCCAGTAGGCCGGTCGGGGAATGGAGCGTGCCCGGGCGTCCTTCGGCGCGCCCCACCTGTTGGACGCCGCGCCGACATGACGCTGGCCCCGCTTGAGGCCGTCCTCGACCGCGTCGTCGACCGCGGGGCCCACGCCCTCGTCGTCCGTCGGAACGGGACATGACGCTCGCTCCGCTCGCGTGCCCAATGTGCGACATCGCCGGGGGCCAATATCGTCGGCCAGCGCGAGGCGAAGCTGCACGACCTTGCGACGGCGCCGCGGTTCATCGTCGACCACCTCGGCATGCGCAAGCTGCCCGTCACCGCTGCTGAAGGCCTGCTGGAACTCGTGATCGGCGCGACGATGGACACGCCGCGGCGTTTGACCAATGACGGCGTCCACAGCGACACTCCGACGATGCTCCCCCGCCTCATCACGATTCCGTTTTCGCACTACTGCGAGAAGGCCCGTTGGGCCCTCGACCGTCGCGGCGTGGCCTTCGTCGAGGAGGCCCATCTTCCCGTCTTGCATACCCGTGCCACCCGCGCCGTCGGCGGCCGCAGCACGCCGCTGTTGGTCATCGACGACGGTGGACAGCAGCGGTCGCTGACAGATTCCACCGACATCCTTCGCTACGCGGATGCGGCGGGCACCCGCGGCGAGCGCCTCTTTCCCCCCGCCGACAGCGTTGTGGGAGGGGAGGTCGCCGCGTTGGAGGACCGCTTCGACGAGTTCCTTGGGCCCCATGCCCGGCGGCTGGCCTACTTCTTTCTCCTCGACGACGGGCCGGCCATGCGGCAGCTCCTCAAACGTGCGGCGGTGCCGGCCTTCGAGCGCGCGCTGGCGTTGTCGGCCTTGCCCCTGGTCAAGCTGATGCTTCGTCGGGGCCTGAAGATCTCGGCAGACGGCGCCGCCCGCTCCCGGGTTCGCCTCGAGGAGGTCTTCGCCGACGTCGATGCCCGTCTGGCGGATGGTCGACGCTTCCTGGTGGGCGACCGCTTCACCGCCGCCGACCTCAGCTTCGCAGCCCTCGCGTCGCCACTCGTCATGCCACCGGCCTGCGAACGATACCTGTTGCCCCTCACCGCCTTTGGCGAGCCTTTCCGGCGTTCCGTCGACCAATGGCGGGCTACGAGGGCCGGGGCCTTCGCGATGGCGATGTTCGACAGCGAGCGCACAGCGACACCCTGAGCGAGCTCAGGGCAGCAACGGGTTGAGCAGGGCCCGCGACGGACACCGTCGTCAGTCGAGGGAGGGCAGCCGCCCCATATCGCCGCGCTGATAGCGAGCGATGGCGTCGTAAAGGTCGGCGCGGTTGCCCATGACAAAGGGTCCGCTGGCCACCACGGGTTCGTTCAACGGCTCGCCATGAAACAGCACCACATGGCCGCGGCCTTCGAGGACGATGTCGTCGCCGTCGTGGGCGAAGGCGGCGGCGTTGCAGCCGGCGACGCCGCCGACGACCACGTCGTCTTCGCCGTCGGTGACGACGACAAAGGCGTTGTGGCTGCGGGGAATGGGCAGGCGCAGCTCGCCTTTGAGTTCGATGTCGATCAGGGCCACGTCGGGGGTCCGGGGGACGACGGGCGAGGTCAAGCCGAAGGCGGAGCCGACGACGACGCGGATGAAGTGCAGGCCGACGTCGATGGTGGGGATGTCTTGCCGGTGGGCGCGGTAGGTCATCGGCGGTGCGTGCTTGCGGGCGAGGGGAAGGTTGACGAAGATCTGCAGGCCGTCGACGGTGCCGTCGGGGGTCTCGTTGTGGATGGCCCCCTGGGCGGCCTCGAACCAATGCAGCTCGCCGCCGCCGAAATACGAGTCGTCGCCGAGGGTGTCGCGGTTGCGGATGCGGCCGACCGAGCTGGGCAACAACCAGCTGACGGCGGAGAAGCCCGCGTGGGGATGGGGGCCAAAGGGGTCCTGGTCGCCGGAGAACCAGTCGACCATCAAAAACGGGTCGAGGTTGACGCCCAGGGCCGCCAGGGGACGGGCGATGAAGAAACCACCCGCCGGTTGTTGGCGGACAGAGACGGCGCGCAAGACGGAGCGTGGCTGCATGAAATCTCCCCACGGTGGCGACCGTACGGAGTTTACCGTTTTTCCAGAAACGGACCAGCTTCCCATATAGGGGCCAAGCCGCACGCGGCCGCTGCTCGGGCCATGGGTGATGTCGGCGTTGGCGGCAGACCATGTCGGACCGCGCCGTCGCGCGCTATGACGTGGCGCCCACCCCCCTGTCCCGGAGACTGCCATGGCCGACCCCACCCGCTTTGTCTGGCTTGACCTTGAGATGACCGGCCTCGACGACAAGAGCTGCGCCATCATCGAGATGGCCATGATCATCACCGACGGCGAGCTCCATGAGCTGGCCCGCCTTGAGCAATGCATCTGGCAGCCCGACAGCGTCTTGGAGACCATGTCGCCGTTTGTGCGCAAGATGCACACCGACAACGGGCTGCTGGCCAAGGTGAGGGCATCACAGACGTCGCTGGCGGAAGCCGAGCAGGCCGCGATCGAGGTGTTGCTGCAGCATGTGCCCTACAAAAAAGGCATCTTGGCGGGCAATTCGATTTGGCAGGATCGACGCTTCTTGCTCGGCCACATGCCCACCTTTGAGGCCCTGCTGCACTACCGGCAGATCGATGTGTCGACCATCAAGGTGCTGTCCAAGCAGTGGTACGGCGAGGCCGGCGCCTCCCCCGGCAAGCCGTCGAGCCATACGGCCCTCGACGACATCCGCAGCTCCATCGCTGAGCTCGCCTGGTACCGCCAGAATATCTTTTCGGTCCGCGCTGGGTGACTGCGGCTCTGGCAGCGATGCCCACAGGATGGCCCCGATGTTCCGATCGCTGAGCCTTCGGCCGGGAGTTCGTCGGGGCCACCGTGGACGACGAGGCCGGGGATTCGACGCTGCGCGTGGCGACCATTTTCAGCCGTCCCTCGTACCGACGCCCGGCTGGCTGCAGTAGGCTCAATCCGTGCGTTGGCTTTGGCCCTGGTCGTCTTTTGGACTGCTCGCCCTCCTCGGGGTGGGGTGCAGCCTGTTCACGCCTGCTGAGCCTGCCGCGGGCGAAGGCGAAGGCGAAGGCGAAGGCGAAGGCGAAGGCGAAGGCGAAGCGGGCACGCTGGTCGTCGTCGCCATTGACGGCGACGGCAGCGACACGGTGCTGGCTCCAGTGGGGGGCATCGACATCGACGGCGTGGCGGCCGCGCATCGCCTCGTTCGGCGTGTGCGGGTGGAGTTCGAGGGTGCGCCTGGGCTCGACGAAGCCACGATGGTGGTTGATGAAAACGAGTATTCACTCACAATTGAAAACACGGAGTACGGCGTGTCGTTCTTGACCCTGCCCGACACGGTGCCGGTGCGCACGTTGTTGCCGCTGACGCTGCTTGCTGGTGCCCTGACGGCGCACGCGGAGGTGTACTTTTTGCAGGGAGAGCCGGGGCCGCCGGGGCCGGCGGGGGCGCCCGGCCTCGTCGTCGACCGGGTGGCGACGAGCAACGAGTGTCCGTTCGGGGGGCATACGCTGGTGTTTGGCACCGACACCAACGGCGACGGGGACTTGGCGGGCCCTGAAGTGGCGTCGACGCGGGTCCACTGCGACGCCGTGGTGCAGGGAGCGCATGCGGTGCCGGTGGCCAACGAAGACGAGCTACGCCGTGCCCTCGCCGCTCTCGACGCGCTGCGCATCAGTCCTTCGGCGTTGGTCGCTCTCGATCTGCCGTCGGGGCCGACGGCGATGAGCCGCGCGCTCACCATCACGCATAAAGACGGCGAGCGAATCCTGCTGCGGGGGGCGCAGACCACGGGCTCAACGCTGGAGTTCCCCGAGAACAGTTTCGGCATCGTGGTGGACGGTGGGCTGCGCTTGCAGCGCGTGTCGATCAGCAGTCCCGGACCGGGGCGTGCAGGCGTGGGGCTCCTCGCCCAGAGCGCCGGTTTTGTCGTTGTCGAGGAGAGCGTGCCACCGGCGACGGTCAGCGGCTTCGCCAACGGCGTGATGGCCTCGCTCGGCGGCGTGATCGATGGCGCTCAAAACAGTGTGATTGCTCAGAACAACGACCTCGGATTTTTTGTCTCGCGCGGCGGCGCCATCAACGCCCCGGGGGCCATCGCGCGCAACAATAGCGGCGTCGGTTTCCAGAGCGATGCTGGCACCCTGGTCGTGCAATTCTCGTCGTCGTCGGACAACGGCCGCCAGGGCTATCTGGCAAATCTCGGTGGGGTACTCGACGCCGTCGGTGCCATTGCCACCGAGTCCGTGGCGGCCTTCGTGGCCGCGCACAACGCGCACCTGTTGTGCGCGAGCGCCACCGCCACGGCGCCATTGACGGTGCAGGCGTTCGAGGGCGCCGAGGTCTTGTGCTCCGATGCGACGTTGAACGGCCCGGCTCTTGTCAGCACGTCGGCCCACGGCAACTTCACGAATTCCATTGGCGCCGGTTTTTTTATCGACGCCAACACGCTGTCGACCGCCTCCCACGTCTGCGCCGACAACGCATCGCTGGCTGCCTGCGTAGCCATCAAATGCGAAGCCGACGCGACGAGCCAGTGTCTCGTCAATGCCGCTGGCGGCGGGAATTGAGTGCTCGCGTCGATGGCATGGCGTCAGCGTCATGCACGGCATCGTGGGGTCGGCATATCTGTCACCGACGGGCTGGGGCCCGCGGGGACCTGGCCGGTGCCTCTGCTCCCAACCGCGCCGGCCGGTTGAGGCCCGCTGAAGCAGGCTTTCGTCGACGGAGGCAGTGGCGCTAGGCTGGTCGGCGATGTCAGACACCGCCCCCCTCCTGTACGAAGTCTACACCCGCCAATGGCTCTCGGGGTTGAGCGCCCGGCTGGCTCGCGAGATCGACCTGTGGAACGTCCCCGAGGTCGAGCTCGAGAGGCTGGCGTCGTTGGGCGTGACGCATCTGTGGTTGATGGGCTTGTGGCCCACGGGGGCCAAAGCCCGCCAGGAGGCCGGTCGCATCGACGTCATGAAGCGCGAGTACGACGAGGCCCTGCCAGGCTGGTCGACCGACGACATCTGCGGCTCCCCCTATTCGGTCAGCGCCTACGCCGTGCCTCCGTCCATCGGCGGCGACGACGGCTTGAAGGCGCTGCGGGGGCGCCTGGCGGAGCGGGGCATCAAGTTGATCCTCGACTTCGTGCCCAACCACACCGGCGTCGACCACAGCTGGGCCATCCAGCGACCCAATCTCTTTGTGGGC
>CAJBHN010000997.1 GCA_903952805.1 uncultured Myxococcales bacterium
CCCCGGGCGAGGTCGTCGGTCAGCAGATTGGGCGCGACGAAGCCCTTCTTGGTTTCGGCGAGGGTGCGGCACACCACCAGTTGATCGCGGGCCCGGGTGGCGGCGACGTACATCCAGCGTCGACGCTCCGCGAGGCTGCGCAGGCGCTCTTCCCGCGCCAGCTCAGGCCAGCCCGCCGGGCGCAGGCGCTTGGAGAGCTGCACCGCCGCCGTGCCGGCCACGTGGTCCACGATGACGTCGGGGCCCTTGATCACCCGGTTCATCGCCATCAACACCACCACCGGCGCCTCCAGGCCCTTGGCCTTGAACAGGCTGGTGATGCGCACGGCGTCACCGTCGTCGTCGAGGCGGTCGATGTCCTTGTCGGCAGCCTGGCGTTGGCGGGCCTGCAGGGCCTCGACGGCCTGCAGGGGACTGGTGGTGGTGGACTCCAGTTCACGCACGATGGCCTTGAGCTTGTCGAGATTGGCCAACCGCGCGTCGCGGTCGGGCAACAAGGCCCACACGCCGAGGGTGCGCGCCCCCGCCAACACCGCGTCGAGCAGCATTGGCAACGACGTGCGCCCGCGCTGGCGGTGCAACGTCGCCAACAGCCCCAGCGCGTCGCCCACGGCCCCCGGCACCGTCACCGGCACCGTGAAGCGCAGGCTGCCGCCCGTCGCCACATGGGCCGCCATGGCCTCCAGGCTCAAGCCAAAGAGCCCGCGCAAGACCATGGCGGTGGCCTCGGTGTCTGCCGGCTCGACCAGCGACCGCAGGGCACAGACCCCCAGGCGCACCTCGTCACGACGGAAAAAGGTGTCGCCGCCTTCGACAATGGCAGGCAGCCCATGGGCCCGCATCGCATCGGCGATGGCGTCGGCTTTGCGCCAGGCGGGCAACAGCACCATGACGTCTTTGGGGGCCAGGGCCCGGGACCGGCCGGTGTCGCGGTCGACGACGGTGGCCCCGGCGCGGATCAAGCCCTGCACGTGGGCGATGACCGCCAGCGTCTCATCAGCGACCTCGCTGGCGTCGGCGCCGACGTCGGCGCCGTCATTGTCGTCGTCGATGCCGTCGTCCTCGATGCCGGCATCGTCATTGTCGTCGTCGTCATCGTCGCGGCCATCGCCGCCGGCCTCGATGACGACCACCGGATCGACGGTGGCGGCGGAGCGGCGGGCGACCTGGTCGACGTAACCCGGCAGGGTCTGAAAGGTGTGGTTCACCCAGGCCACCAGGGCCGGGACCGAGCGGAAGTTGGCGGTCAGGGTGTGGCTCTCACCGACGGCGCCGACATGATCCTGCAGGCGTTGGAAGGTGTCGACGTCGGCGCCGCGGAAGCGATAGATGCTTTGCCGGGGGTCGCCCACGACGAACAAGCGCCCCGCCTCGGTGGCTCCCACAGCACCGTCAGCCGCGCCGTCAGCCGCGCCCGGCTCGCCAGCGTTGGTGAGCAGCGCGGCAATCTCGGCCTGCAGGGGATCGGTGTCTTGGACCTCGTCGATGAGCAGCACCCGGGCCCGGGACGCCAGGCGAGCCCGAGCCCCCGCCGACGTGCGCAGCACGCGGGCCGTCTCGGACAACAAATCGTCGAAGGTGGCGATGCTGGCGTCCTGTTTGCGCTGCACCACGAGAGGCACCAGATGATGCATGAGGTCGCGCACCACCTCGCCATGGGCGGACTCCTGCCAGCGCAGGCGCCACGCACCGACGCGGTCGATGGCGTCGATGTAGTCCTCCTTGTGGCCCCCCCATTGCTTGGCGATGCCGGCCTTGCGGACCTTCTGGTCAGACCACATCAAGCGCAGCACGGCATCACCATCGACGTCGCTGGCGGCCGTGGTGATGGCGTCGACCAACTCGACGTTGCCAGCGATGAGCTTGCAGGTGTCTCGGGCCTGGCAGTGGCCGGCGAGGTCGGCGATGGCGGCGGCCAACGTCGCCACTTCGGCGCGGGCCACGTCGACGTCGAAGGCCACATCGCTGACGATGGGTCGGTGGTCGCGCAGCCGCACCATGGCCTCAGCGGCCTTGCCGAGCTGCGCAAAACTCGCTCCGTCGTCGACGAGGCGACGCACCAGCCCATGCCGATGCAGCAAGCCCTCGCGCCACGCCGACACCGCCCCCAACAGCACCTCGCTGTGCACGTCGGCGGCGCCCACGCTGGTGCCGGGAGCAAAGGCGGCCTCCAGGGCTTCCGCGCGCAACAACTCGGCGCAAAACGCGTGAATGGTGGTGATGGTCAAGTCACCAAAAAGGGCCAGAGCGCGTGCGACCGATTCCGTCGCAGCCGTCGTAGCGGACGACGACGACGACGACGACGACGACGCTTCGGCGCCTCGCTCCAGCGCATCGCGCACCCGCGCCCGCAACTCGCCGGCGGCCTTGTCGGTGAAGGTGATGGCCGCGACGGTGCTTGGGTCCACGCCGCTGCGCAGCACCGCCAACACCCGCTGCACCAACACGCTCGTCTTGCCCGAGCCGGCGCCGGCGGCCAGCGTCATCGACACCCCGAGGCCGTCGATGGCCCGGGCCCGGGCGGCGTCGTCGCTGTCGACGCCGGCGGCAGCAGCAGCAGCAGCAGAAGCAGAAGCAGAAGCAGAAGCAGAAGCAGAAGCAGAAGCAGAAGCAGAAGCAGAAGCAGAAGCAGAAGGCGCC
>CAJBHN010000998.1 GCA_903952805.1 uncultured Myxococcales bacterium
ACGACGACGACGACGACGGCATCGGCGGCAACGACCCCGCCCCCCGCGGGCCGCGAAACAGGCTCAAGCCGTCGAGGGCGGCCGTGTCGATGTTGGGCAGGTCGCGGGCGATCTTCTTGGCCAGGGTCGCGCCCTCAGCGGTCGCTTTCTCCACGAGGCTGTGCACGCGCTGGGGCACCGACAACGCCGACAACAACACCGTGCAGCGCACGGGCTGGTCCTCGCTGGTGATGCTGAGGCCCTGCAACACGGCGCCGCCCGCGGTCTTTTTCTTCAATTCGACGGCCAGTTCCTCAAAGACCTGCATCGGCGTCGACTTCAAAGCCCGCTCGGACCCGGACAACAACACGGCGGCATAGGCGACGCTGTCGAGGGCGTTGCCGCGGGCCAGGAAATCACCGCCGTCGATGGCCTTGTGCACGACGTCCATGAGGTCCGCGGCGGCCAGCTCGCCGTCCTTGAGGCGTTCGGTGTGCACCAGCAAGGTGCCCGACGACAACAACACCTTGCGCAGGTCTTCACCGTCGAAGGTCATCACGCTGAAAGCGTCAGGGCGGGCATTGGAGCGGTTGAGGTCGTCCAGGGGCCCGAGCACCCGCGCATTGACCTTGTGGAAGTAGCTGACGACGTCCGTGCCCGGGAAGGCATCGAGCAGGCGGCCGTTGTCGACGAAGAAGCAGCCCGCGACGTGGGCCTTGACGATGGCGTCGATGGCGCGGGCGGCGTTGACCTTGGCGATGCCGCTCTCGCCGTCAGACGGCAGGGTGGCGACGACGATGATGGGCACCTCCAGCGGCAACAGCACGTCGATGAGTTCCGCGACAGCGCTGCCGGTGCCGCCCCCCAGGCCGGCCATCAGCACAAAAGCATCGGCGCCAGACAGACGGGTGCGGGCGGCGTCGACGATGGCTTTGCTGTGGACGCGGACGGCGTGGGCACCAAAGGCGGGATCGCGACCGGCGCCGTCGGCACCGTCGACGCTGATGTCCATCACGGCCTGGGCAGGAAGCTCGACGCCAGCCTGACGGCCCGTCAGCCCCCTCAGGTCGCTCTGGGCGGTGTTGAGCACCAACACGGGATAGCCGCGCCGGTGCCACTCGACGGCCATCAAGCCGCCAGCTTGACCAAGGCCAACGGCGCACAGGTTGAGTGAGCGGTCCCTGGGCGCCGTCATGACGTCACTCCTGGGCCAAGCAGCGAGGGCTGGGAGTGACCCGACGGGGGCCTTGGCGCGGGAGGAAGTTCAGTGGGCTGGTGCGACGCTGCGGGAGCGTGCACCGGCTCCATGGGGAAGAGCGGCATCTGCAAGGGGAGCTCGATCTGAAACGGGCCCCGGTGGGGCTTCACCCGCACACGGCGACGAGGGGCAACCTTTTTGGCGGCCTTGACTTTCTTCTTTTTGCGCTTTGACTTTTTCTTCATGGGGGCCGCGGGGGCCGCTGACAGTACGTCGGCCGTGGTGCGCTGTCAGATTTACGGCTTCCAGCCGGGGGGCCTCGACGGCAGCCCGCGTTTCACGAGTATTTTCAGCAGTTTTTTCAGTCTCTTACGAGGGTTCCTCTTCCCTCAGCGCACTCGCAGGATCGCGTCGGCGACGGCGACGGCGTCTTTGACGGCGGCGACCTGATGGACGCGAACGACGTCGGCGCCACCGGCGATGGCGGCGCAGACGGCGCCCATGGTGGCGTGATCGCGGCCGGCAGGGTCGGTCTGGCCGGTCAGGGCGCCCAGGAAGCGTTTGCGCGAGGGGCCGTACAAGACGGCGGCCGCGCCGGTGGCCCGACGCAGCCCGTCGAGGTCGCGGCTGAGGCTCACGTTGTGGGCGACGGTCTTGCCGAAGCCGATGCCGGGGTCGACGACGATGGAGGTGGGGTCGACGCCGGCGGCGACAGCGCGGACGACGCGGTCGGCGAGCCAGGTGCGGACGCTGGCGCTGACGTCGTCGTCCACGACGTCGTCGTCGACCGCGCCCGCCGGGGCATGGCGCCAATGCATCAGCACCACCGCCTGGGCATCACGGCAAACGCGGCCCATGTCGACGTCGTCAAACGCGGAGACGTCGTTGACCCAGGCGGCGCCGGCCTTGAGCGCGGCGGCGGCGACGGCCGCATGGCGGGTGTCGACCGACAAGGCCGTGTGGCCGCGCTTCACCAGCGCCTCGATGACCGGGACCACCCGCGCCACCTCAAGGTCGACGTCGACCGGGGTGGCGCCAGGTCGGGTGGACTCGCCGCCGATGTCAATAATGTCGGCGCCCGCGGCCAGCAGCGCCTCGGCGTGCGCGACCGCGGCCGCGAGGTCGACGTAGCGACCACCGTCTGAAAACGAATCGGGGGTGACGTTGACGATGCCCATAATGAACGTTCGCGTGCCCAGGGGCAGCACGCGATCGCCGCAGCGAAGGGAAGGGCGGCGCGTTGTCATGACGGCTGCAACCGGTTCAGCGAGGCCAGGCGTTGGTGGCGATGAGGGCCTCTTTGACGCGGGCCGAGACGGCCTCGGGGCTGCCGCGGCCGTCGACGATGACGGCGTTTTGGCGCTTGGCCTGGCGCTCGTATTCGCTGTGGATGCGGCTTTGGGTGGTCTTTTGATCAAAGACCTCGCGGGTGGCGCCCGTCTGCAAACGCGCGTCGAGGCGGGCCCAGGCCTCGTCGGCCGGCAGCGAGATGAGAATGGTGCTGTCGGCGGGGGGAGCAAAGCGGTTGAGATCCCGCACCCAATCAAAGGGCAGGTCGAGGGACTGATAGACGAGGCTCGACATGATGTAGCGGTCGGAGACGACGTCGCTGCCGGCGGCGAGGGCGGGCTCGACCTCTCGGGCCATGTGGTCGAGACGGTCGGCGGCAAACAACAACGCCAACTCGCGATGGATTTGGGTGCGGGGTCGGTCGCCCCCCAGCAGCTGGCGAATCATCAGGCCGATGGGGCCCTTGGAGGGCTCAGCGGTCATCAGCACCGTGCGGCCTGCCAGGCGCAGGTGGTCGACGAGGCGATTGACCTGGGTGGTGGAACCGACGCCGTCGGCGCCTTCGATCGCATAGAAACGTCCGCGTGCCATGGGGCTGTTTAGCGAACTGCGTCGGTGGTGCCACGATCCGTCGCCAGCGGTCGACCCCGGGTGCGGTTCACCGTCGCAGGTCAGATGTCCGGCTTGCGCCTGAGGACGTCACCGAAAACGCGAGGGCACCGGCGCCGGGAAGATCACCGTGGGGTGCAGTCGACGGGCCCGGGCCAACAAGGTCGCCTCACTCTCCTGTCGATCGGGATCGGGCAGGCAGGCGTCGGTGGGGCAGACCGAGGCGCACTGCTCTTCGCCGTGGAAGCCCACGCATTCGGTGCACCGACCGGAGTCGATGACGAAGAGGGCCTCGCCGGCGCTGAT
>CAJBHN010000999.1 GCA_903952805.1 uncultured Myxococcales bacterium
ATCGGCGAGTTTCCGCCGGCTCAACAAAGCAACGTGCGCGCCATGTTGAGCGAATCGCTGCGTGCGGTCGTGAGCCAGCGACTGCTGCCCCGCAAAGATGGCCTCGGCGTCGTGCCGGCCGTGGAGATTCTCATGTCCACCCCAGCCGTCGCGAATCTGATTCGGGACAGCCGCGTGCACCAGCTGCGCTCGACGATGCAAACCGGCACGGCCCTGGGCATGCAGACGCTGGACGCGTCGCTGCAAACCCTCGTCAACGCGGGCACCATCGACATCGAGGTCGCCCGTCGCGCCGCTGAGGATCCAAAGGCGATCGTCGCCCCACCGCACCCATCCCCACCGCAGGTCAGTTGACATGGCCCGTCTCGACGCCCTCCTGCGCTATGTGCGCCAGCACGACGGCAGTGACCTGCACCTGTCGGCGGGGCTGCCGCCGTATGTGCGCGTCAGCGGCCAGCTGCACGCCATTGAAGGCCTGCAAGTCCTCGATCAGAGCACGCTGGAGAGCATGCTCGAGGAGGTGGCGAGCCCACATCATTGGCTGACCTACGTCGCCGAAAACGACATCGACTTCGCCTATGCCCTTGAAGGTGCCGGCCGCTTCCGCGTCAACTGCTTTCGTCAGGAGCACGGGCCGGCGGCGGTGTTTCGGCTCATTCCCGACGACATTCGTCCCCTGCACGCCCTTGGCGTTCCTCCAGCCGTCGAAAAGCTCGCCACGCTGACGTCGGGCCTGGTGGTGGTGACAGGCCCCACGGGTGCTGGAAAGTCGACGACGTTGGCCGCGATCATTGACCGCATCAACGAATCGGAACCGCGTCACATCGTTTGCATCGAAGACCCCATCGAATTCGTGCATCGGCCCAAGCAGTCGCTGTTTTCCCAGCGGGAGATCGGCGCCCACGCCAGCCGTTTCGCCGACGCCCTGCGGGCCGCCATCCGCCAAGATCCAGATGTCATCCTCGTCGGCGAACTGCGCGACACCGAGACCATCAGCCTGGCGCTGTTGGCGGCCGAGATGGGCTGTCTGGTCTTTTCGACGCTGCACACCAACAGCGCCAGCAAGAGCATCGACCGCTTGATCGATGCCTTCTCGCCCGAGGAGCAGGGGCATGTGCGGCTCATGTTGTCCGAGGCGTTGGCGGCGGTGGTGGCCCAGATTCTGGTGCCCAGCGCCGACGGTCAGGGGCGGGTCCCGGTCAACGAGATCCTCCTCAAGACGTCGGCGCTGCCCAATCTCATTCGGGAAAACAACGTGCCGATGATGATGACGCTCATGCAGTCGAGTAGGGCCATGGGCATGCAGACCATGGACGATCACCTGGAGCAGCTCGCGCGCGACGGCATCATCAGCTTCGACATCGCCTTACGCCACGCCGTCGACCGCAGCCGATTGGACAAGATGCGCTCACAGCAGTTGCCCTGACCCAGACTGGGTCGGGCACAGCACGCGGCCGTCAGCACAGACCACCACGCCGTCGAGGAACTGGGGCCAGCCGACGTCTTCAAAGCGGGCCCCGAGGGCATGCTCACGCACGGCGGCGATGTTCCAGTCGTGGCTGACGGCGATGACCGCCCGGTGGTGCTTCAACAATCCGCACAAGGCACGCACCTGCAGGTCCGCGACCTCATGGCAGGGAGCGATGAGGTCGTCGCCGATGCGGCCGTCAAACCAGGCGCGCACGAATTCCTTGCCGCTCAGTCGATAGGCTTCGGCGATGCGGGCGGGGTTGCGTAAATACGTGTCGCCGAAGTCGGCGACGATGCCGAGGTCGGCGACGTCGACGGCGAGGTCGTCTGCGGCAGCCACGTCGCCCTGCTGGAGGCCGTAGCCGCTCATCAACCCCCGGGCGGTCTGGGCGCAACGTTGGACGGGGCTGTGCGCGACGGCGAGGCGGACATGGCCCACCGCCCGTCGCAGCATGCCACCACTGCGGGCGGCAGCGGCGTGGCCCTCAGGCGTCAGCAGGATTTCGTGATGGCGGGCGAGATCAATGATGGGACCTCGCTCGGCATGGCGCAGCAACAAGGCCGCCGGCTCTCCGTCTTGCAGGGCGCGAGCCCATATCTGCGCCAGGGTTTGGTCTACCTCACGACTCACGTGTTCACCTCGGGCGCATGGTATCGGCTGGAGACTCGCCGTGCAGCCGACGGCGCGCTAGAAACATCGCATGTCACACCTGCCCCGCACGCCCGAACCCGAGCTGATGGACGACGACGAACAGGCGCTGGCCTATGCCAACGCCGATTTCGCAGCGCCCCATGAG
>CAJBHN010001000.1 GCA_903952805.1 uncultured Myxococcales bacterium
CAGCGCCAGCGCCAGCGCCACCGCCCAGGGCGCCGGTGAGGGCACCGGCCTGGCGTTGGATCATCTGCGCCACCCCGTTGACCGGGGTCTTGTCGATCACGTGGGTGGTGACGGTGATGTCGCGCCGTTCGCCCCCCTCGCCCCAATGGACAATGACGACGAGTTCTCGAATGGAGTCCCCCATCACCGAGGCCATTTGCTGGAGTACCGGGGCCAACATTTGCATGCTCATATCTGAGGCGCCGTTGTTGGCGGCAGCGTTTCCCCCCGCGGAGCCTCCCAGCGCTGACGCTGCGCTGCCCATATCGCCCACACCATCGCCGGTGGGCATCTCGGGCTTATACCCATGGCACTCCCAGTAGATCTTGGGATAGCCGTCGTCGTCGAAATTGCCGTCTTCGTCGTAATCTCCGACGGAAAAGCCCTTTTTGAGCAGGTCGTGCTGGCAATCGTAGAGTTTCGAGCGCGCCAACATCGTCGCCACCGTCAGCTCGCGGCCCTCGATGGCCAGCTGGGCTGAGCGGGCCTGCACCTGGAGCAGCGATACGAGACCCACGGTCAAGATGGCCATGGCCACCATGACCTCCAACAACGAGAATGCGGCTTTGGTACGCATCAGGTGTCGTCCTCGGGCGTGGGGACTCGCGGCTCATCATGTTCGATGAGCACTTCGCCAGTCAGGGGTTGCACAACGAGGGTCAAGGTACGGCCGCCTTCGCCTTCGTCGTCGGTGAGGGTGATGAGGGCTTCTTCAGTATAGCCACCGGGGTAGAAGTAGAGGGCCATGACGCCGCCTTTGACTTTGTCATCGAGGTGCTCAAGCCAGATGGACGAGAAACGAACATCCGCTGGCAGCTTTTGAACCTGACCCCACTCGCCCTCGACGGGGCGAAATGTCGGTCCTGTCAGCAAGGCCAACTTGGCCTGCTCTTGCACATCGCGGGTGTCGGCTTCGATGTCCTCGATGCGCTGGTCGAGTTTGTCGAGAGCGACTTTGCCGTCGCGGTCTGCCTCCTGCTTGGTGCTCTTGATCCGGGCAATGCCGTCGGTCTCTTCAATCCACCAGGCCTTTTGCTCCATATCAAGGACGATGCGGGTGCTGCGGCCCAGCAACGCTGTCCGCGCATACGTGTCGCGAATGGCGCCACCGAGCAGGTTGGCGGCACCCTTCAAGCGAGTCCCACCCACGGCGTTGAGCGACGGTACGGCGACGGCCACCATGAGGCCCATCAGCACCAGGGCGATGCTGATTTCCAACAGGGTAAAGCCGTGCCGCCGTGACATCGTTCAATCCTGCCAGTTGCCAACGTCGTCTTCGTTGCCTTCGATACCGTCATTGCCCTTGCTGCGAATATCGAACTTGCTCGCGTTCTTTTGACCGGGGATCAAATAGATATACTCGTTTCCCCACGGGTCTTGGGGGAGCTGTTCCATGATGGGCTTGCCCTTCGGCGGGCTCGCCAACACCGACAGGCCCTGGGACGTCGTAGGGTAGCTCCCGTTTTGCAGCTTGTAGATATCGAGTGATTTGGCGATTTCGTAGGCTTGGTTGCGAGAGGCATCACGCTGGCCTTCGCCCAACTGGTTGATGACCGCGACGCCAATGGCGGCCGTGACCAGGCCGATCAGCGTGATGACCACCATGATTTCCAACAGGCTCATGCCCCGATGGCGCCGTCGTGCGACGGGAGCGAGCAGGTGGTCGAAGTCTTTGGCTGTCAGTTTCCGCATTGTGTGCTCCTTGGGGTCAACGGCTCAGGAAAGGAAAACATTCACAAACCACATCAATGAGTCTGGCTTGTCACTCTGGCAAGATCGGGCGGCGGTCAGACTCATTTGACAAGGGTGTTCATCTGCAAAATGGGCGTCAGAATCGAAAATACAATAAAGCCGACGGCGCCGCCCATCAGCAGGATCAACAGCGGCGACAGCAGGCTCATCAGGCTCTTGAGCCGCACGTCAGTGCGTTGTTCGTAGGCGATGGCAACGCGCACCAGCATTTGCTCCAGCTGACCGGAACGTTCGCCGATGGCAATCATATGGGTGACCATGGGCGGGAATTCCCCAGATCGTTTCAGCGGTGCGGCGATGTCTTCGCCTTCGCGGATGGCGTCCCTGGCGACTTCGATGGCTTTTTTGATCCGCACGTTATCAACAACGTTCTTGACGATGTCGAGGGCCACCAGCAAGGACACGCCCGATGACAGCAGCGTACCCAGCGTTCGTGAAAAGCGGCTGACGGCGATCATGCGGAGAACCGAACCGAAGATCGGAATCTGCAGCACCATCGAGTCAAACTGGGCGCGACCCTTGTCGGATTTCTTCCAGCGACGGAACAGGAATACACCGCCGACGACGACGACGATCATGAGCCACCAATAGTCCTTCACTGCTCCCGACGCGAACATCAGGATGCGCGTTTGGATGGGCAGCTGGACCTTGGCGTGTTCGAAAATGCGCGTAATGCGAGGGACCACGACGGTGAACAGGATGCCAATATTGATCATCCCGACGAAGACCATGATCATCGGGTACATCAGCGCGCCCGTGATCTCGCCCTGAATCTTGGCCTGACCTTCCTTGAAGTCGGCAAGGCGTTCCAGCACGACGTCGAGGGTGCCTGAACTTTCGCCCGCGCGGACCATATTGACGTAGATGTGGTCGAAAGCCCGATGGCGCGCCATCGCGTCACCCAGGGAAATACCCTCGTTCACCTCGGTCTTGACCTGGGACAGGATGCGCTTGAGACCTTTTTCCTCGGTTTGGTCGATGAGTGCGGCCAGCGAATCCACCATTGGCACGCCGGCCTGCAGCAGCGTCGCCAACTGGCGGGTGGCCAGGGCCAGATCCTCCGTCGACACCCTGCTCAGGAACGACAGGTCGATCTGGCGGTTGAGGAGCCCACGCTTCTCATCATCCTTGCTTGCGCCTTTTTTGCCGGAACTCCTGCCACTGCCGCCCTTGTCGCCGCCCTTGCCTGATTGGTTGACCTCGGTGGCGAGCACACCCTCCTTTTTCAGGGATGCCCGGAGGGCCTTGATGGAATCGGCGTCACGCAGACCCTTGACGGATTTGCCTGCGGCGTCGAAGCCCTTGTACTCAAATACCGGCATGCCTCAGCCCTCTCGCCGCTGGGCGACGCCACCGACAACGCTCTGAAGAGATACGGCGCTCGTCATCCGAACGCCTCCAACGACATCGAGTCTTCTTGCGTCACGCGCGAGATTTCTTCGCAGGTCGTGATGCCGGCCAACACCTTCTCGGCGCCATCCTCAAGGAGCGTGATCATGCCCTTTTCACGGGCCTTGGCTTTCAAGGTGCCGCTGTCGACGTTCATCAAGATCAACTTACGGACTTCGTCGTCAATGAGCATGAGCTCGTAGATGCCGGTCCGGCCCCGGTAGCCACTCTGTTGGCAATGCAAACAGCCTCGGCCGCGCTTGAGGACTTTCACCTTGCCGGCGTCGAGGCCAATGCCGCGCAGCTCTTCGACCGTGGGGACGTAATCCTCGGGACACTTCGGGCAAATGGTACGGACCAGTCGTTGGGCCAGAACGCCAATAAGCGACGAGGCAACCAGGAATGGTTCCACGCCCATGTCGACGAGACGTGTGACGGCACCCGGGGCGTCGTTGGTGTGGACCGTCGACAGCACCAGGTGACCCGTGAGGGAGGCCTGTACTGCGATCTCGGCGGTTTCTTTGTCGCGGATTTCGCCAACCATGATGACGTCAGGATCTTGCCGCAAGAACGAGCGCAGGCCACCGGCAAAGGTCAGACCGATTTTTGCATTGACCTGCACCTGACCGATGCCCTTGAGTTGGTATTCGACCGGGTCTTCAATGGTCAGGATGTTCAGGTCGGGCGAATTGATCTTGGAAAGACAGCCGTACAACGTTGACGTCTTGCCCGAGCCTGTGGGGCCCGACACCAAGATGATGCCGTGACTCTTGGTGATGAGCTGGCTGATGACCGCGTAATTGCGAGGGGAAAAGCCGATGGTGTCAAGGTCGCGCAGGACGCTGCTGCGGTCCAACAAACGCATCACGATTCGTTCGCCATACGTCGTCGGCACTGATGACACACGGACGTCGATATCTTTGCCGGCAATCTTCAAGCGGATACGGCCGTCCTGCGGCAGCCGCTTCTCGGCAATATTCAACCCGGCCATGATCTTGACGCGCGACAGGATCGTGTTTTGAAAGCGTTTGGGTGGCTTGACGATCTCCTTGAGGACGCCGTCGACGCGGAAGCGCACGAGCATCGAGGTTTCGAACGGCTCGATATGGATATCAGAGGAGCGCTCCTTGACGGCCTGGGAGAAGAGACTGTTGACGAGGCGAATGATGGGGGCTTCGTCGTCGTCGGCAGCATCGAGGAGATCGGGGACTTCCTGTTCGGCAATCTCGCTGGCGGTGGCGCCTTCGTCGAGTTCGGCAACGGCAGCGTCGGCTTGCCCGCGAACGCGGTCATAGGCATTGTTGATGGCCGCGACGACCACCTGCTTGGGTGTGATGGCCAGTTCGAGCTCGGCCTTCAGCAGCAGCCGCAGCTCATCCAACGCCGGTGTGTCGAGGGGGTCCGCGGTGGCGACGATGACCACGCCGTCGTCGCCGCGACCAAGCGGCAGCAGCGTTTGCTGGCGGGCAAATCCGATTGGTACCGCACGTAACAAGTCATCTGGCACTGTTTCAGGGTTCAGTTCGAGCAAAAATGGCAGATCCAATTGGAGCGCGAGGGCGCTGAGAATCTCAGCCTCGCCGAGCCATTTCTTCTCGATGAGAATCTCGCCGAGGCGTCGCCCCCGACCCTTTTCTTGCGACTGCGCGTCAAGGGCCTCGCCCAGCTGCGCGGTCGTCAGGGCGTGAAGTTCCACGCAGATTTCACCGAGCGGCATGCCCACATGGGGTTTGCGCGCTGGGGGGCGTCCGCTGCGGAACGACAACAAGGATGGAGGCCGCAGCGTGTTGTCGAGGTTCTGGTCACTCATGGTGGTCTTCTCGAATCACTGGGGCGGGAGCTGGGCGTCGGAGGCGGGCGCGGGGATTTCCTGGGGGGCGGGCGGAATGTCGCCGCCAAGGTCGACACCATCGCCAGCATCGCTGCCGCCTTCGTCGCCACCCATTTTGCGCTTGCCAAAGTCATCGCTGCCGGGGCCGATTTGCAGCTCACCCTCAAGACCGGGTCCGCCGTTTTCGATGCGCTTCATCTCGTTATCCATCGCTTGCACGAGCTTGGCGAGGGGACCGGACTTGCGGTCGTAATCAATGTA
>CAJBHN010001001.1 GCA_903952805.1 uncultured Myxococcales bacterium
CCGCCACATCCTTCTCGACAGCCCCGCCATGGGGCGCCCCGTTCACCTCTGGTGCTTTGGCGAGGTGGGCCTGCCCCTCATCGTCTTTCCATCCAATGCTGGCGTCGCCCACGAATGGGAGAAGGGGGGCATGATCGAGGCCCTGTCGCCCCTGCTGGAGCAGGGACGGATCAAGATCTACTGCCCCGAAAGCAACGTCTCGCGCACGTTCAGCGCCGAGGGTCCCCTCGACGAGCGCATGCGCCACCACCGCGCCTACGAGCACTTCGTCACCGAGACCCTCATCCCCTTCATCCGCCGGGATTGCCAGCTGCCCGAGGCCCGCGTCATGGCGACGGGCTGCAGCATGGGGGCCCTGTATTCTTCGCTGTTCACCTTGAAATACCCCGAGCTGTTCCGTGGCGCCCTGTGCCTGTCGGGCCGCTATCGCTCGGCGTCATTTGGCAACGGTGACTACAGCGACGACCTGTATTTCAACGACCCCCTGGCCTTTCTGCCGAACCTCTCGGGCATCGAGCTCGAGCGCGTTCGACGCCAAACCCACCTGACCCTCGTGGTCGGCCGGGGCCGTTTCGAAGACGGCTGCATCCCCGAAACCCTCGAAATGGGGGGCTGGCTCAAGAACAAATCGATCCCCCACCACCTCGGCGTGTGGGGCACCGACAGCCGCCACGACTACCCCTGGTGGCGCAAGCAGGCCTACCACTACCTGCGCCAGCTCTTCTGAGCCGTTCTGAGGCGGGCTCGTTGACGAACGGCGCCCGCTTGGTCAGACCTCGCCCACCATGAAGGATCCAGGCCGACAGCGTCGGTCGCGGGTCCACGCCCTGCGAGGCGGCCTGGACTGCTGTCGTGACGCTTCTGTCACGCAGCACCCGGGTCTGCGTCATCGAGGGGAGAGGAATTGAGCATGTCGAACGTCGCCATCGTTGAAGGTTTCCTGCGCTCGGGCAATGGCAAGGGCGCCGCCCGCCGCCTCCGCGCCAAGGACTTGATCCCCGCCGTTGTCTACTCCAAGGGCAAGGGTGCCCAGAGCGTCGCTCTCGAGCCCAAGAGCCTGAACAAGGCCCTCCTCGGCGCTCGCCGCCGCAACCAACTCATCGAGCTCAAGCTCAAGGACGAGTCGGGCGCCGCCAAGGGCTCGCACTTCGTGCTGACCAAGGAAGTCCAGATCGACCACGTGCGCCGCAACGCCACCCACGTCGACTTCCACGAGGTCGACGTCAACGCGCCCGTCGTGATGAAGGTGCCCCTCGAGACCATCGGCAAGTCCAAGGCCATCGTGGCCGGCGCCCGCCTGCAGATCGTGCTGCGCACGCTCAACGTCAGCGTCAAGCCCGGCGATGTGCCCGAGAAGATCGTGTTCGACACGACCGACTCCGAGATTGGCGTCGTGCGCGCCAAGTCCGTCGTGATGCCCGCCGGCGTCACCCTGCTCGACGACCCCGAGCTCCCCGTCCTGTCCCTGCGCATGCCGCGCGGTGAGAAGGCCGAAGAGCCCGCTGCGGGCGCCGCCGCCGCCGCTCCTGCCAAGAAGAAGTGACCCGGCGCGAGGCTCGTCCTCGCCCGTCGACACTGGTGAAAAAGGCGCTCGCGAGGGCGCCTTTTTTTGTCCCGGGGTACCCACACATTGCTCAGGCGCGACGTCGCCGGTAGGAGCGATTCATGAAAATCGGCGAGCGCGTCCCCTCCTTCGAACTCCCCGACCAAGACGGCATCACCGTCCGCTTTGACGACGTGCGCGGCACCGGCCCCGTCGTGTTGTTCTTTTACCCGAAGGATGAGACGCCCGTCTGCACCGCCGAGGCCTGCTCGTTCCGGGACGCCTACGCCGACTTCACCACCGCCGGGGCCACCGTGCTTGGCATTTCGTCTGATGACGTTGCCTCACACAAGCGTTTTGCCGAGCACCACAAGCTCCCCTATCGCCTGCTTGCCGATGTCGGCGGCGTCGTGCGCACCAAGCTCGGCGTGCCCAGGGGCATGCTTGGGCTGATGGACGGCCGCGTCACCTACATCCTCGACCGCGATGGCGTCGTGCGCCACGCCCACCAGGCTGCCCTGCAGGCCCAGGCCCACGTCGACCAGGCCATCGCGATGGTGAAAAAGCTCGCCGCCCGCTGAAGCTCCTTTGATGACCGCCTCAGGCGCAGTGCAGTGCCTCTCCCTTCAGGGAGAGGGTCGGGCGCGCAGCGCCGGGGGTGAGGTCGCCATGGCTGACCTCACCCCCAACCCCTCTCCCTGAAGGGAGAGGGGGCCGGATCTTCCGCGCAATACGTCACCTGAGCCGCGCCGCCGCGGGCGACACGTTGCGCGCCGTGGACGCCGACGGCATGAACCCGTCCGTGCTTCATCTTGTGTCCAAGACGTCCCCGGCGTGGCTCCAACATTGTTTGCAGCATTTGGACGAGGTCCTCGTCGACCACGCCCACTGCGAGCACAAGGCCGCGGTGACGGCCCTGTCGTTCATCTCGAAATACCCCGACGATCCCCGGCTGGTCGTGGGTCTCGGTGAGCTCGCCCGCGACGAGGCCGACCACTTTGCCCGCGCTGCCACCCTCTGCACCGCCCGTGGCTTGCCCCTGGGGCACCCCAGCAAAGACCCCTACGTCGACGGCCTGCTCAAACAGGTGCGCAAGTCGTCGGTCATCGACGGCCGCGTCGACCGCCTGCTCTGCTGCGCCATCATCGAGGGGCGCTCCTGCGAACGCTTGAAGCTCCTCGCCCAGGCGCTGCCCGCCCACCTGCAGACCGACGGCCAGGACGAGCTCTCGCGCTTCTACGACGAGCTGTGGCGCGAAGAAGCCACCCATCACCTGCTGTTCATCGAACTCGCCGAGCGCACGCTGAGTCGGGCCGGCCACAAGCCAGCCCAGGCCACTGTCGACGTCAGCAGCCGTCTGCGGGAACTCGCCGAAGTCGAAGGCGCTCTGCTGGCGTCGTTGCCCGTGCGCGCCGCCATCCATTGATCGGTCGACGCCACCGGTGGCCCGCGCGCCTGACCCGCGGCGCCCGCTGCTCCGCTCGCTTGCGGCGGTCGGCGCCGGTCGGCACGATGCATCATGACCACGCCATCGACCTCGACCGCGCTGCCGACGTTTTCGGGCACCGCCGCCTACCTGGCCCCGGCCGACCTCGTCGACGCCGTCAATGTCGCCATCGCGCTGGAAAAACCCCTGCTCATCAAGGGAGAGCCTGGCACCGGCAAGACCAGGCTGGCCGAAGCCGTCGCCGACCAGCTCGGGCTGCCGCTGCTGTCGTGGAACATCAAATCCACCACCAAGGCGAAAGACGGCCTCTATATCTACGACACCGTCGCCCGCTTGAACGACGCCCGCTTCGGCGACCATGATATTCGCGATATCAAGCAGTATATCAAGTTCGGCCCCCTTGGTCGGTCATTTGTATCCGAGACCCGCCAGGTCCTGCTGATCGACGAAATCGACAAGGCCGACCTCGAATTCCCCAACGACCTGCTGCACGAGCTCGACCGCATGAGCTTCGTCGTCGACGAAACCAGCGAGACCCATACCGCGAAGCTGCGCCCCATCGTCATCATCACGTCGAACAACGAAAAAGAACTGCCCGACGCGTTTCTGCGGCGCTGCGTGTTTCATTATATCTCGTTTCCCAATGAAGCGCAGATGAAAGACATTGCCAGGGTCCACCACCCCCACGTGGAGGACCAGCTGCTGCAGACCGCGCTGCTGCGTTTTTATTGGCTGCGCAAACAGCCCGATATCCGCAAGAAGCCGTCGACGTCGGAATTCATCGACTGGATGTCGGCGCTGCAAAAAACCGGTGTCGCCGTCGAGCGTCTCCAGCAGGACATTCCCTTCGTGGGATTGCTGCTCAAAAAAGAGACCGATGTGCAGCAGCTCATCTCCATGAAGGACACCACCCGCGGCCTGCGCATGTAGGCCGTCGTGGACGACGAACGCGCCCAGACGCCACCGGCAACACCCATGTTCCTGAACTTCTTTTTCCAGCTGCGGGCCCACGGGCTCAAGGTGTCGCCGACGGAATGGCTGACGCTGCTGCAGGCTGTCGCCCGGGGCTACGACCGCGCCGACCTGCGGGTGTTTTACGGTTTGGCCCGCTCGATCCTCGTCAAGCGCGAGGGCCATTACGACGCCTTCGACCGCGCCTTCGCCGCCGCCTTCGAGGGCATCGACCAGCACATGCCCATCGGCGACGACGTGTTGGCCTGGCTGCAAGAACCCCTGCCGCCGCGGGAACTCAGCGACGCCGAGCTGCAGCAGTTGAAGGCGATGGACACAGATACCCTGCGCCAGCAGCTCGAGGAGCGCCTCAAGGAGCAAAAGGAGCGCCACGACGGCGGCAGCCATTGGGTGGGCACCGGCGGCACCTCACCCTTCGGGCAGGGGGGCCAAAACCCGGCCGGCCTCAAGGTCGGCGACGCCGGCGGCGGCGGCCGGTCGGCGGTGGCCCAGGCGTCGGAGCGCCGCTTCCAGAACCTGCGCTCCGACCGCGTGCTCGACACCCGCTCCATCGGCGCCGCTTTGCGCCGCTTGCGGAAATTGGCCCGGGAAACGGGCCCCGACGAACTCGATATCGACGAAAGCATCGACCGCTCCGCCCGCGAAGCCGAAATCGAATTGGTCTTTCGCCCCCCGAAAAAAAACCGGGTCAAACTCCTGCTGCTCATCGACGTCGGCGGCTCGATGGACCCCTGGGCCCAACTCTGCGAACGGCTGTTTTCCGCCGCGCATCAGGCCAGCCATTTCGCGCAGAAAAAGACCTATTTCTTCCACAACTGCGTCTACGACAAGCTCTACACCGATATCGGCCGCGACGTCGGCGTCAAGACGGCCGATGTGCTGAAGGATATCGATGCGACCTGGACGGTCATCTTTGTCGGCGACGCCTGGATGTCGCCCCACGAGCTGCAATTCGACGGCAACTATTTCAGTTTCAACCAGCCCAAAACCCCGGGCATTGAGCAGCTCCGCCGTTTCGCCACCCGGGGCAAAGCCGCCGCCTGGCTCAATCCCGAACCCCAACGCATTTGGGGCGCCGCCAGCGTCAAGGCCATCCGCCGCGTCGTCCCGATGTTCGAGCTCACCCTCGACGGCCTCGACCGCGCCGTCGACCATTTGCGCGGCGCGAAACCAGTCAGCGTGTAGGCTCCCCGGTGCCCGGAAAGCCGCACCATTGCTCACAGGATGTTGCGGTCACGCCTTCCCTGCAGCTGCGGGCGCTTCCAGCAAAACAGGAAAAGTATCTCCTTCCCTCTTCAGTGTCGGTCTCTAAACACCCGCCGACACTTTCGTCGATACACCGTTCGAGCAAAGCGCTGCGGTCACCGCAATCGGTGCTTCGGATGGCATCTGCACATGCATCCCGGAGAGTGTCCTCAGCGAATGAAATGGGTTGGCTGACCGAGTCCGTGTTCCTCGTGGAAAGGAGGACATCGCCGGACGACTTAATTCGCTCAATGAGCACACCGACCCCACGCGGATGAACGGTAAAGGAGATGCACTCGCGAAGCGGCGCGGGGTCGCGACCTACACATGCCAGAGCGACCTCGCCACCGATCGGAAGCGCTCCAGGGGCCAGCACTTGAAACTGGGGCGAGCGCACTCGGAAATCGCGAGCCCTCTCAATATCGCGCGGGGCCGGATTCGAGCCGAGGAAGACATCGACAGAGATGGGGATGCAGGCGCCTTCGTTGTTTCTCGCGTCAACAACGATGGAATAGGACTGCAGGGGCGACAGGCAATGCGATCCGCAACTCGTACCCAAGCTCCGTGACCAGATGTGGGTCCGACTGCTCTACTTGATGGCCGCTCGCAAGGCGTCGGCGTCGATGAAGCCCATCGCGATGAGGTGGTCAGCCAGATGGCCACCTCGTCGGGCAAACTGCTCTCTCGCCTGGTTCATCTGCTGCTTGGAGACGAGCCCCGCGTTCTGGAGAATCGTGCTGATGTTACCGACGTCCTTGTAGAAGCGTTCGGCGGGGATGAGCGAGGCGTCGTAGCCATCGTCGCTCGGGGTGCCGCCGGGAGCTTGTTGCCCGGTGTCCACGGCGTCACGTTCGAGCAGAAAGAAGAGTTCGTGGCGCTTGGTGCCGAGACCGCCCAGGCCGGTGAACTCCGTCGAGGTGGAGGTGATGACTCGCCAGCCCTTCCTGGCCAACTCGTTGAGTGCGTTCTCGAGGGCCAACGGGCTGAACCTATCCTTCCAAAAGGAATCCGACTGGGCGAGGACCTTATCCCGAGATCCCCTTGATCGTCGATCATAATCGGATCAGTGAAGAGCGATGGTCCACGCGCTTGCTCTCGCTCCCCACCTCACGACTGACGAACTGGAGGCCGCGGCGCGGTCTTGCGAGGACGGCGACCTCCGCACCCG
>CAJBHN010001002.1 GCA_903952805.1 uncultured Myxococcales bacterium
CCGGCGCCAGGCAACGGGATGCCGCCGCCGGCGCCAGGCAACGGGATGCCGCCGCCGGCTCCAGGCAACGGGATGCCGCCAGCGCCGGGCAAGGCACTGCCACCCATTCCTGGCAGTGGCACGGCGCCCGGCACGGTGGCCGCGCCTGGGGGGGGGGCACCGGGCACGGGTCCAGGCGCCCTCGCGCCAGGCAAGGGAACCGAGCCAGTGGGACTTTCGACGCCGATGTTGGGCGACGGCACCACAAACTGGTGCTGACACCTTGGGCACTTGATCGAGACGCCCTGCGAGGGAATGCGGGCTTCATCGACGTTGTACTGGGCGGAACAGCTCGGGCAGGAAATCTGCACGCTAGGCCTCACGGCGCGACAGGCGGGGCTGTCGACGGGGGAGCACCCCGACCGCGACGCGATCGGGTCAATCTGATTCGTCAGCGCCAGCCGCTGACGATGCAGCCCTCTCTCCCACCAAATGGCAGAAAAATGAGCAACGTCGTCGGAGGTACCACGTCCCGAGCAGTGCCGGCAAAGTACCCGCCGGCCGCGTCAGCCATCTGCCATCTGCCATCTGCCATCTGCCATCTGCCATCTGCCATCTGCCGAAATGTGTGCAGTGTTGTGACGGATCAGCCCGCGATGCCCCGCGAGCGTTCCACAGCCGCCGCCACCGCCCGCTGGAAGGTTCCGCGCACGGCACCCTGTTCCAGAATCGACAGGCCAGCGGCGGTCGTCCCTCCCGGCGATGTCACTTGCGCCCGCACCGTCATGGCCTCGATCGCTGGGTCGAGGCGGGCCGCAGCCGCCACCAGGGCGCCACGAGCGCAAGCAAGGGCGTCCGCACGACTCAGACCCTGCTCGACGCCAGCGTCGGTCAGGGCCTCGACGGCGAGAAGCAGAAATGCCGGCCCCGACGACGCCACCGCAGTCACTGCGTGCAACAGCGCCTCGTCAGCGAGTTCGCGGGTGCTCCCCACCGCACCAAAGACTTGCTCGATGCGAGAGCGATCGCGTTCAGGGTCACATGAGCCACCCAACGTATACGCCGTCGTCGACACCCGCCTTTGGGCGCCAATGTTGGGCATGGCCCGCGCCAAACCAAAGGGGACATTGACGAGTCCGGCCGCGAGCTTGTGCAGGCTGACGCCCGCGGCGCAGGACACGACGAGGGCGTCTGGGGCGACGGCATCGGCGACATGTCGCAGCAGATCAGCCGTCCCGGCTGGCTTGACTGCCAACAGCACCACATCCGCGCCAGCCACGGCGGCCCGAGCGTCGCGCTCAAGACTGGCACGACCGGCAAATGCGTCGACCGAACTTTGGCGTCGACCACAGACCACCAGCTCAACGCCGCCGGCCGCAATGATGCCATTGGCGATGGCGCCGCCAAGACCGCCGACACCAATGATCGCGAGTTTCATGACGCTCCTTCGGAGTGCACAGTGCTGAGCAAGTCCCGGGGCGCAGGCGTTGGCCGAGGACCAAACAGGCGGGTGCCGATGCGAACATGCGTGGCGCCCTCGGCGATCGCTGTCTCAAAATCGCCCGACATGCCCATGCTCAAAATGGTCCAACGGGGATTGACGTCGTCACGGGTCCTTCGAACCAGCGCAAAGGCCGCGGCCAGCGCCTCGGGCTCGACCGCTGGCATCGCCATCAGCCCCATGATCTGCAGCGATGGCAGCGCCTCGATGTCAGCGGCGGCGGCAGCGACGTCACCCGCAGCAAAACCATTCTTGGAGCCTTCATCGGCAACGTTGACCTGCAGCAAGATTCTGAGGGGGTCGGCGTTCGGAGCACCCTTGCGATAGGCCTTGGCGATGGCCTGGGCCTGCGACACCGACCCCACGCCATGCACCAGCGACGTCCGGACGATGGCTGCAGCGTTGCCACGCTGAACCCGACCGATGAAATGCCAGTTGATGTCTACAAGGTCCCGCAAAGCGACCATCTTGTCGCTGAGTTCGTCGGCGTAGTTCTCGCCGAAATGGCGCACACCAGCGCCCCAGGCCTCCCGGATTGCGGTCGGCGGCCAGGACTTCGAGGCCGCCACCACCGTGACGCTCGACGGATCACGCCCAGCCTTGTGCGCGGCGGCCGCCACCGCAGCCATCACCTCACGGACGCGGTTGGCGATGCTGTCGACGACAGGGTCGGGGGCCGGTGACGCCGCAGCTGCACCTGGAACCTCGGTCATTGCCCCTGCCCTGCGACGGCTCGCTCCACGGCGGCAACCACGGTCTCGACAGGCAGTCCGACCACATTGCTCAAGCACCCTCCGACGCGAGCGACAAACACCATGGCGGCCCCCTGGATGGCGTAGGCCCCTGCCTTGTCGCGATGCTCACCGGTGGCCAGCCACCGATTGATATCGTCGTCGTCGAGGCGCCGAAACGTCACGTCCGTCGCGACGACCCCTCCGTCGAAAACGTCGTCGCGACGAACGCACCAGCCAGTCATGACCTGGTGGGTACAGCCAGACAAGCGTCGCAGCATGGCGCGTGCGTCGTCATCGTCCACCGGTTTGCCATACGCGACGCCATCGAGCACGACAGCAGTGTCGGCAGCCACAATGATGCGGCCTGCGGCGGCAGAAATGGCCGCCAAAACCTCGGGCTGGCGCAGCACGAAGGCATGGTGGCGCCCCACCAGACC
>CAJBHN010001003.1 GCA_903952805.1 uncultured Myxococcales bacterium
GACGACGAAGCCGTCGGCGTTGCCACGAAAACAACACGCGCAAGCACGCCTGCAATGCGGCCGTGACAAGGTGTGGTCGACGGCTCAGGGCGAGCCGCACCGGAATCGAAAACGTGAACACCCACTGTCGATAGGGCACGCGCGGCAAGACGTGGTCGACGAGGTGGGCGGCGGTGTCCTCGGCGCGGCGCGCCGTGCACGAGGGGCAGATGCCGCGTCGCTTGCATGAAAACGGCACGAGAAGCTCATGCCCGCAGGCGCCGCAGCGGACCCGTGCGAAACCGCGGGCGAGGACGCCACAGCCGACGTAGCCGTCGAGCTCGCGCTCCACCAGCTTCGGCATCATCTGCCAGCGACGACCACCGCGAGCAGGAGCGATGAAAGCGTCATGATCGGTCACCCTTGGCCACGCCGGGGTCCGAACGCCCCGGCCACCATCGCGGTCTATCCACCGGGCATTTGCCCGGGGCCTGTTCGGACCTGATCTGTGGCCATGGATGCGCTACGGTGGCCCCATGCTCCTGTCTCTGGCCCTCGTGCTGATGACGTCACTCGACGGCGACGCCGCCTTTGCGGCCGGGCGGGCGTCCTGGGACCAGCTCGAATACGAACAGGCCGTGTTTCGCTTTCAGGAAGTGGCTATTCGCTCGGACCTGAGCCTCGAAGACAAAGCGACCGCCTTTGTCTGGCTCGGCATCAGCTACGGCAGCGTCGGCGACGCCATGGCCGCCCGGCGGGCCTTCACGGATGCGTTGCGGGCAAACCCCGCCCAGACCCTGCCCGTCGAGGTCTCGCCCAAGATCGAGCACATCTTCGCCGAGGCCAGGGCCGCCATGCCCGCCGCTTCCGAGACCGCCACCACGACTGGCATCGTCCCCGCGGCAACCCCGGCGACCGCCGCCGACGACACCATGGCCATCGCCACCGCCTCCACAGGCGCGGTCCTCGTCGTCGCCAGCCTCGGCCTTGGTGCCATCAGTGCCGCCACCTTCGCCCAGGCCAGCGACCCCGACGCGTTTCAATCCGACGCCAAGGCCGCCGTCGACGCCGCCAATCTGGAACTGGTGGCGGCGTCGGTGGCCATTTCGTTGGGGCTCGCCCTCGGCGGTGTCGCCGGCTTCCTCTTCGCCCAACCAGGACCTGAAGGGGTCCAAGGGCATTGAGCGTCAGGGCTCGACGGTGAAGTCCACCGCAGGGCGGGAGATGGCCCCCTGCCCGACCTGCACGGGCTTGCTCACCTCTTTGCCCTTATAGACAAAACGCATGGTGTAGCTGCCGGCCACGACGTCGATGGGCTGCAGGGGCGTTGTGCCCAGGGCCTCGTCCCCCAGAAATACATCGGCGTACGGCTTGGCCCGCGGTTGAATCTGGCCATGGGGCAGGGCTTCATAGTCGATGGCGCTGCCGTCGACAGCGACGGTGGTCCGGGCACCACGGACCTTGTCGAAGGCCACCAGCGACCTGGTCCCCGGCGGGAGCTTGAGGGTCCGGCTGCCGCTGCCCACCACCTGGCCGTCCGACAGCCATTGAATGCGATCGGGTCCCCGCACCACCACATCCAGCTTCGCGGGGGCTTTGACGACGACGGGGGCCGGCGCCGGGGCGGCCACTGGCTCGGCCACGGGCCTGGGCACGGGCACGGGGGCGGCGGCGGGAGGTGCCACCGCGAGGGGAGCCACCACCAGAGGCACAGCGACCGGTGGCGGCCTGGCCACAGCGACCATCTCCGGGGATTGGGGCCAGGCCAGCACCCCGACCACGAGGGCGGCGGCCACCGCCCCGACAATCCCCAACATCATGGGCGACCGGGTCGTCGGCACCGGGTCGACCTCGGTGGTCGCGGGAGGCACCTGCACCGGCGGGTCGGGCGACGGCGAGGGCGACGGCGACGGCGGCGACGCAACCGATTCCGGAAACGCGGGGGCTCCCATGCGCCGCCAATTGACCGAGAACGAGTCTGTGTGGGGCGTGGCCGGCAGGAACCCCGACGGCGACGAGGCGGGATCGTCGGGATTGGCCTTGATGGGCAGGTCGAGGATCATCCGGACAAAGGGGGCCACGATGGTGCGGCGGGTGGGGCGCACATGTTCGAGGGCGGCAGCGACGGCGTGGGCGCTCTCGATGCGCTGCTCGCGGTCTTTCTCAAGCATCTGCATGACGAGGGCGTTGAGCCCCTCGGGAATGCTTGGATTGATGTCCCGCGGGGGACGCAGGGGCTCGGAGAGGATCGCCTGCATGACGAGCAGGTCACTCTGAGCGACAAATGGCCGCTTGCCCGTCAGCAGCCAGTAGGCGGTGACGCCGAGGGCGTAGACGTCGGCGCGGCCATCGACGGGCTCGCTGCGCAATTGCTCTGGCGACATGAAGGGCACCTTGCCCTTGAGCTCCCCCGTCGCTGTGCGCTCGACGTCGTTGGAGCGGGCGATGCCAAAGTCGAGGATCTTGGTGACGCCGTCCTTGTCGATCATCAGGTTGTCGGGCGAAATGTCCCGATGGATGATGGGGTCGGGGTCGCCGTTGGCGTCGACGCGGGCGTGGGCAACCGCCAGGCCGTCGGCGGCGTCGGCGAGGGCGTTGCAGACGACTTCCATGGGCAGGGATGTGCCATTGCGCCAGGCGGTGCGGGCCAGTTGGTTGAGGCCGAGCCCGTCGACGTGCTCCATGGCGATGAAGTAGGTGCCGTCCACCTCGCCGAGGTCCCAGATCTGCACAATGTTGGCGTGGCGCAGGGTCGAGGCCAGCTTGGCCTCGCACAAGAACATGTCGACGAAACGCTTCTGCTCGGCGAGGTGGGGCAGCATCCGTTTGACGACGCAGCGGTTCTTGAACCCGGCAGCACCTTCCTGCTCGGCGAGGAACACCTCGGCCATCCCGCCGATCCCCAGCCTGTCGCCGAGGAGGTAGCGGCCCAACCGTTGGGGCGGTCGGGCCACGGCCCCAGACGGAAGGTCGGACACAATGGCAGCGACGCTGTGGGCCACCTGCACCGTGGACACGGCATTCTTTGGCCCGGCGACCCGGGTGACGGCCAGATCAACATCGAACTCGTCTGGTTTCTCGGCTGACACCGCCGCAACATATCCCTGGACGGGTCCCGTGGCGACAGTGTCCTCTGCTAGTCTGGCGGCCATGTTTCGACGGATCCTCCCCACCACCTTGATGCTGCTGACCACGGGCTGCCTGCAGATCGAGCTGGCGGGGCTCCGCTGTGATGCCGACCATGCCTGCCTGCCCGGCTACGTCTGCCTGGAAGATCGCTGTGCCGTCGTCGGCGACGGAGGCGAAGGCGAGGGCGAAGGCGAAGGCGAAGGCGAGGGCGAGGGCGAAGGGTGCCTGGTGGACGGCGACTGTCGTCAGGCCCAGGTGTGCGGCCCCAACGGTTCCTGCGTTGGCGACTGTCGCATCGACAACGCGGCCTGCGGCACCGACGAGACCTGCACCCTGGTGACCGGCCAATGCCGCCCCTCGGTCTGCGGCGACGGCGTCATCGAAGGGCTGGAAGCCTGCGACGATGACGTCGACAACAGCGACACGGCCCCAAACGCCTGCCGCACGTCGTGTGCCCTGCCCGTCTGCGGTGACCTCGTCACCGATTCGGGCTTCAACGAGAGCTGCGACGACGGCAACACCGACGACGCCGACGGCTGCACCAGCACCTGCGTCAGCGGCCTGTGCGGCAACGGCGACCTCGACGTCGACGAAGAGTGTGACAACGGCTCCGCCAACAGCGACACCACGGCCAACGCCTGCCGCACCAACTGTGCCCTGGCCCGCTGCGGTGACAACCAAACCGACGACGACGAAGGCTGCGACGACGGCAACCCGTTCAACGGCGACGGCTGCGACACCAACTGCACCCCAACGGGCTGTGGCAACGGCATCCGGACCGCGGGTGAGGACTGCGACGACGCCAACCCCACCGATGGCGACGGCTGCGACGGCAACTGCACGACGACGGCGTGCGGCAATGGACGCACCACGGGCCTGGAAGCCTGCGACGACGGCGCCGCCAACAGCGACACCGCTCCCAACGCCTGCCGCAGCACCTGCGTGCTGCCGGACTGCGGCGACGAAGTGGTCGACTCCGCCTTCGGCGAGGCCTGCGACGACGGCAACACCGTCAACACCGACGACTGCAACAACCAGTGTCAGGCCCCCCTGTGCGGCAACACGGTCATCAACGCTGGTGAGCAATGCGACAACGGCGCCGCCAACAGCGACACCCTGGTCGACGCCTGCCGCAGCACGTGTGCCAGCGCCTTCTGCGGTGACGGCGTCGACGACACCCCCGAAGCGTGTGACAACGGCACCGCCAACAGCACGGCCCCCGACGCCCCGTGTCGTCCGGACTGCACGGTCAAGCGCTGCGGCGACGTCGTCACCGATACCGGCGAA
>CAJBHN010001004.1 GCA_903952805.1 uncultured Myxococcales bacterium
GACGACGAAGCCGTCGGCGTGCAAGCCATGTTCGGGTGCGCACAGCGGCATCCCTCAACCCAGAGCCGCTCGTCAGGGGAACGCGACCACATCGTCGTCGAGGGGGAGTTCCTTCTGGCACTTCGTGGGCGCGCCAGCGCCCGTCACCTGGAACGCGTCGAACGCGTAGGGGATGCCCTCAGAGCCAAGGACGTTGGGCGAGGGGTTGATCTGGAAGTGCAGGTGCGGCTCGCTGGAGTTGCCTGAGTTCCCGAGCAGGCCGAGCACCTGGCCGCGCTTCACCTTGTCCCCGGCCTTCACCTTCAGCGACCCGGGCTGCAGGTGGGCGAACAGCGCGTTGTGACCGCGTCCGATGTCGAGGACGATCATGTTGCCGGCGATGTTGTCGAGGGTGATCGGAAACGGTGCGGGCTCGCCCGGCGTGCTCTGCGGGAGCCCGTCGACGACCTTGACGACAACACCGTCGGCGACCGCCAGCACCTCGGTGCCATACGCCCGGTAGCTCTCGCTGCGGCTCGGGTCGCCGTGGGCGGTCTGGCCGTCTTCGAACGTCCGCACGAAGTCGATGGCGAAGCGCTGCGGCACCGAAGCCCTGCCCCCCGTGGTCAAGAGCGTGCGCCGGTGCAGCGAGCGGTTCGAGGCGCCGTTGCCCGCGCGCCACCGGTCGCCCCGCAACGGCGGGCCGACGACGACGACGGCGGCTTTGTCGGGGGCGATCGCGCCGGCGGTGAGCACGCGCTCGACACCCGAGACGCGGGCCGTGATGTGGTGTTCGAGCCGCGCCGGCACCTTGCCGTCGACGGTGATCCACAGGTACGCCACGGCGCGCAGGCCGGGGCCGAGAAGCGCCCGCTTGAGGCCGGTCAGGTCGGCTGTCCCGGGGCACTCGAGCTGCAACAGATCGAGGCCGGCGATGGACGCCCGCACCCGCCCCGCCTCGTCAACGGCGTCGATGCGCGTCAGCGACACCGTGCGACGGCTCATGTTGGTCAGGTGGAGCTCGTACACGAGGTGCTGCTGGCCACCCGCCCGAAACGGGATCGGTGGGCTCGGCACCTGCACATCGAGGGGCACGTCGAGGGGCGGCGGTGCCGCGGGCTCAGCGGGCTCGGCGGGTGTCCGCTCCAACACAAGAGCCATCGCTGTCCCCTGCGTCCAGGTGCCCTCGAGCCGCAGGCCGTCCTTGCTCAGGGTGCCGTCGTAGCTCCCGTTGACGTCGCGGATGTCGAGGTGGAGCGCTCCGTCCTTCCACGTCAGCGCGTCCACCTTCAACGTCGCGCCCTGTGCGGGGATCTCGAGGGCCGCCTTCAGGCCGTCGGCGTCTTGCACCACCGTGAGCGCCAGCGGCAACTGGCCCATCAGCGTCCCCGTCCAGGTGCCGACGACGTCGGTGGTCGACGCCAAGGCTGCGGGAGCGGGCGCAGGCTTCGATGGTATCGGCGGGGGAGCAGCGGGCGGAGGCGGTGCCGCTGCTGCCGAGAAGAGGGCGAGGATGGCGACGACGACAATCTTCATGAATGCTCCTGGGTGGGGGCAGCGGACATGGGACGCACGCATCGACGAAGGCGGTGACGGCGTGGTCGTCGACGTCCACGTCGACGCGATCGCGGATTGCGGATGGCGTCCTCGAGGAGGGGGGGATGGCGAGGCGGCACGGGTCGGGGGTGGCTGTTGTCGACGTCGGTGCGGTCGATGCCCGAAGGCATCTTATTGCGCTGCGCTCACGCTCCTGCCAGCCGGCGATGCCGAGCTTGGACACCACGGTGCCAAGGGTGGGCTCGAAACGTTGGGCACCCAACAAGACAGCGGTTCGGGCAGGAGCAGGAGTCGTCACGGCGACGGACCATACAGATCAAACGCAGGCGATGTCCCGTTTGCCGTCGATGGCGGCGGCAGCTCCGGCCCCGTCGCGGTCTGCGTCATGTGGGCTGCGTCATGTGGGGAACTTCCCTACCACCTGCTTGACCCGCGTCGTCGCCGCCGTCGACGGCCATGCGCTGCAACGCGTGAGGGGCGCCCCATGGCACCCCTTCTGCGTGAACACCTGAAGCGCCGGTGTCGTCGTCGACTCAGACGATAGGTGTGGTGGGCTTGGGCTTGAGGCCAAAGCCGCCGAGGCGGATGTCGAGCGGTTCGACTTCGGCGGATAAGAGGAACAGAGCGCCTTTTCAATGGGCGTTCTCGCAGCGCCCCGGCCCAACTTGCTCTTTTGTTCGGGCTCACGGCCCGCTGAACCGCCCGAAGCCGGCTCTTTCAGGGAATCGGGCGCAGCGCCGCCGTCAACGCACTCGTCGTCGACAGCGGTGGCCCGGGTGGCACGCTCAGGCTTCAGGGAACAGCTCAAGGGTTACAGGCGGGGCCTGGGCGCGCGCCGTGGGTAACGACTCGGACGGCAACCCGAGGTGGACGAGTATCTTCTTCGCCACATCGGGCTCCTCGATGCAGGCAATGACCCGCATCTGGCCCTGACAGCGCGAACACTTCAGGACATCGACACCAACGACCCGCTTCAGCAGCGCGGCCCAATCCAGGCGATACGTCGACGGCACCGACGTCGA
>CAJBHN010001005.1 GCA_903952805.1 uncultured Myxococcales bacterium
GACTCGGAGATGAACCGAGACCTGAACTATCTGCGCTTCCTGAATCCAGGTGACCTCCGCGTCGCTGAGGCTTCGTGTGGCAGCAGGAACAAGAACGCCAACGCGGCCATGGTTTGCCATGCTGAGGTCGTCTACGACGTCCGACGTTCCATCATGGCGACCAACGGCGGCGTTCCGTCAGGCGCCACCTACGGCAACGCCCAGCTGACGCTGGCTCGACAGTTCGGAAGCGCGTTCGCGGCCACCCCGGCAGGCCAGCGCTTTGACGCCCGCAATCCTCGCCTCGGACGTGTCGGCTACGTGCTCGACTACACGTCCATGGACGAGGCCTTCGATTCCAAATTCGAAGACCCCAAGCGCAACATTCTCAACGGCGGTGGCTTCAATCGCGCACTGCTGAACGACCAAAACGTTGACCCCAACGACGGCAAGTTTGAGGCCGTTGCCGGTCCAATTTTCGCCGACGGCGCCACCGGTTCCGACGCGGCCTTCGCCCCCGCCGGCGGACCCGGCTTCACGCGCACGGGCCAAAAGTACAAGTTCTACGTCGACGACCTCGACAGCCCCCAGGCCAAGAACAATCGTGCTGTCGAAGTCATGCAGCCGATATCAAACGCCGCCGGCAGCGGCAGCGACGGGGGGCGAGTGTGGCCCGACAAGGCAGTCCACAAGGGGCTGCAGTTGCGCCTGGCCAAGATCGTCGGCGAGGCCGTCCCTGAGCAGAAGCAGAACCGGCAGGCCGACATCAAAAACCTGTTTGACTTCGAGTTGATCACGAACCCCGTTGATGCGGCCCTCCGCAACTTCCGCGCCTACCACTCGCTCAACTGGGTCGGCCCCAACGACAACTTCGGCTTCGTTGATTTTTTCACGTCGCCCAATGCCAACGACCCACCGCGGGCCGACCCATCTGACGCCGAGTTGCGCAACAACAACAATCCCTTTGGCCGTGGGCGTCCCACCGGCTGCACCGGCTGTCACGTCGAATACGGCAAGAGTGGCCGCAACGAAGAGCCGGTCGACCGCACCGTCGCCGACAACGGCCGCAATCCATCGACAGACCTTCCCTTCGGCATCCGTCAAGATCGTGGTGAGCGCTTCTACGCCAAGCGTCACGAGCTCAAGCGTACCTCCAACGTTCAGGCCTGCGGCGCCTGTCACGGCTTCGTGACTCGCGTCGATGTCGCCATGGTCGGCACCTACGAGCAAGAAACCGACTTCACCAACCTCGAGAAGGTCAACACGATCGGCACCTTCGAGTACCAGACGCCCAAGAGCAGCGTCGTGCGCGTGTTCGACAACCTGGCGCACTTCAAAAACGGTCGGATACTGAACGACGGCGAGGGCGTCAGCGAAGATCTCAACAACAATGGCGAACTCGACCTGAACCTTGAAGAAGGCGACTTCAACGACGATGGCGTCGTGCAGCCGAATGAAGACTTCAACAAGAACGGCAAGCACGACATTGGCCTCGTCGTCAGCGAGGACAAAAACGACAACAGCAAGCTCGACATCCCCGACCGCGTGGCCCGCTCGGAGTCGTTTGACGGACGACAAAACCGCATCATTTACGGCGGCGGCAACGGCGCGGTTCGGCTCCAGGACATCCACATCGAACGTGGGTTCAACTGCACCGACTGCCATATCCAAAACGACGTCCACGGCGACGGCAACATCTACACGCGCAACTGGGACGCCATCCAAATCGAGTGCGACGACTGCCACGGCACCAACGACACTCCCGCTGCTCTGGTGTTCTCGGGACCCAACGGTGGCGACGACATGACCGCCCCTCGCTACAACACGGCGTTTGGTCAGCCATGGTTCGAGCGCATCGGCGACAAGCTGATCGAGCGCAGCCGCGTCGTGCCAAACCTGAGCTGGGTGGTGCCCCAACTCAAAACGCCCCGTGACAACACGTCAGCCTACGCCCATCGTCAGCGTGTCGAGACCTTCGACCCCGCCCTGGACCACGGCAACGAAGCCTGCGCTGCCTTCGCCGACGAGGACGTCTGCACCGTTGGCGGCTGTTCCTGGGATGGCGAGGCCTGCAAGGGCTTCGAGCGAAGCTATGCCCACATTGCCGAGCCTGGCGAGAAGGGCGGACTCGAATGCTACAGCTGTCACTCCTCGTGGCAGCCCAACTGCCTCAGCTGCCACATCAAGATGGATGTCACCAAGCCGAAGCAGGAAATCTGGTGGGGCGACGACGACGTCGAGGACATCTTCTTCCAACTCTTCAGCTACACACGCTCGCCCTTTTACCTGGGCTTGACTGGCAACACTGAGGGCAACAAAATTGCCCCGCACCGTTCGACCATGCAGGTGCATGTCAGCGTCGTGGCCGGCGCGGTCGGCCTCCAGTTGGCGGAAAGCGCGGTGTTTTCGACGAAGGAAAACCTGTCGTCGATGGTCTCCAACCCATACTTCCCTCACACGGTGCGCACCACCGAGACGAAGCAGTGCGCTCGCTGCCACACGCTTGAAGACGCCCAGGGGAACATCGCCAACGACCACCTCGTCACCGAAGCCACCGGGCACGGCACCGGCCGCTACCAGAATATCGGTGATTGGGCGGTGGTCTCCACGACGGAAGGGCTCGACCTCCTCGACATGAAGAAAGAAAACGGCGGCGGCATCACCTTCCCCGGCTTCGACTTCTCCGACAAGGTCGCTGGTGGCGAGTTGCGCCGTCGTGTGTCACTTGACCTCGACACAGACCCCGATATTGGCGTCGTGACACCCTCATTTGACGTCGTCATTCAACGCGGCGTCTCGTTCCAAAATGGCAGCGGAGACATTACCGACGTCGCGATCGTCGGGCACGACAAGGGCGTTTCGATTGTCGACATCTTTGGCCGCGACAACAACGCTTTCGAAGCCAGCGGCCTCTTGGGCGGAGCGATTCCCCTCGGCGTCGTCGACCCGGCGGCCAAGCAGTTCATCGGTTTGCCGCCGACCGAGTTGGTCCGCATCGATGACGTTGGCGCCATCCGCTCCGTCGATATTGTTGACACCACCGCATCCCAGAGCACCACGTTCATCGCCGTCTCCGACGAAGAATTGCTGGTGTTTGACTACCGGGTTGCCCTGAGCATCGAGGCGTTGGAGGGCAAGGAAAACTTCCGCGCGCTCCTCGACCCCGATGCTGGCACCGGTCAGAACAACGACGACGCCTTCGAATTCGTCGACGCTGGTCCCGGGAAAACGAAACAGGGCTCCATTTTGGTGGGCTCCTTGCCACACGGGCTGAATGCGCCGACGAGGGTTGAACTCTATGGGCGCTTTGCCCTCGTGACCCACGCCGGCGGTCTCGCCGTGTTCGAACTCGACGAAGCGGGCTCAACCCGCGCCTCCGACGTCGACCTTGGTGCCCCCTTGGCCCTGCTTGCGAACTTCGAGACCAGCCGGCCGGCGCTCGACGTGGTGGCCCATGGTCGCTTTGCTTACGTGGCGACCGGCGAAGGCGGCGTGGTCGTCTTTGACATCGGGCCCGTGGTCTACCCGCTGTTCGAAATCGGCGACAACGGCCAGCAGCCACAGCCTGTCAATCTTGCCCCGATCGGCACGGCTCTGACGAACCTGCAGCAGCCCGCCGATACGCGCGGTCTTGCCATGTGGGGCAGCCGCCTCGTGGTGGCTGATGGTCGCAACGGTCTGCGCATCCTGGATTGTTCGACTCCGGCGGATTGCCGCCTGGAGGAGACCATCTCGAACATCCCCGGTGGTGGGAGCATCAACAACGCCAGCCAGGTGGTCATGGCGTCAGTGCCGACCCGTACCTTCGCGATTGTGGCCAATGACAACGCGGTTCTGGCGGTCAACGTCACAGCCACGACGGACTTCCGCCTCGGGCTGAAAGCTGCCTTTGACGACCCTGACGCCTTCCGTGGTTTGCGTTTGTCCCACGAGCGCAACGACCCGTTGACGCCATTTGACCCAAAGAACGTCACCCGTCAGGTCTTGACCTTCCCGACGTCGGGGACAGTGACGGGTATCTCCCGCGGCAGCCCCCTCGACAACCTCGCCGACAAGAGTGCTCGGCGTTTGCGTGATGCCTGGACCCTTGGTGCCCGGCCGTTGTCTGAGCGGACGCTGGCGCGGATGCGCTCGGTCGTCGTCAAGGAGGTTCCCAACACCAAGGACAGTCGCGGCGACGGTCTGGGTTGCGTTGTTCGTGCTGGGGACGAGGGGGCCGTCCAGGTCGATGCCGCCACCCAGCGATGCATTCCCAATGCCGTGCCCTGATCACTTCGCCTGATCGACCGACAAGAGCGGCTCCGAAGGCCGCTTTTGTCGTTGATCGCTCAGTGCAAGTGGCTTTGCGGCGCCCGCCGAGTTATTCCACTGTCCGACATGTTTCGAGGTGGACGTCGGGGTCGACCTTGGGCGAGTCTCTTCTGTCAGCAACCGGGACCGACCAATGAGGGCATTCGTGACTCCATCGCGTCGACAGATTTCGAACCTGCTTTCAGCTGTGGCTGTCATCGGCACCGTCGCGGTCGACGCCCATGCCCAGGGGCCGGTCCCCGTGGCGACCACGACGGCCAACGCCCCGATCGTGGATGAGAGCGTCGTGCCCACCTACATGGATGTGGTCAAACGCGGCCTCCGCTCCCGCATTGATCTCGGTGGTCGGTTTGGCTCGGTCGGCCTGCCCGATCCCCCGGTTCGCCTTGAAATTGAAGACGTCGTACAAGACCGCAACGACGTCGACATCGGTGGCGCCGTCATCCTTGGTTACGACCGGCCCTTCGGGGTGCCGATGGCTGCCGACCTGATGGCGGATTTCAATTTTGACGCGAACCCAGATTCGCCGGTGAGTCCCTACCTCGACGACCAGTCGCAGTTCCCGCGCCTGCGGCTCTATTCGGCGTTTGTTGGGCTGTCAGCGGGTCCCTCTGACCCTGGCCTGCAGCCCTTCAAGGTCAATCTCGGTCGCATGACGGAGATGGTGGATTCACCGATCACCTACGACGGACTGTCTCTGGGGGCCCAGTTCAAATTCAAGGGCGTCGGGTACCTCAACGCCAAGGTGTGGGGTGGTCTTGATGCTCCCCAGCGCTTGTCAGATGATCCGTTCAGCCGAACCAGTCGCCGCGCCTACGCTGAAACCTATGCGCTCGACAATACGTTTACCTCGTCGCCAGGCAGCGTATCGGTCGAGCGCACCGCCATCGTTGACCCCATCCTCAACCCGGTGGGTGGTCTGACAGTCGACGGCCGTTTTGCTGGCTTCGGCGTCATGCTGCGCCATTCGTTGATGCCGGCCCAGACGCTGTGGGCCGACGATCCGAACAACGCCAACGACGTGATCTTGCCGTTGCAGAGGTCGACTGTTGGCGTTTCCTACCGGATGGAGAGCGACTGGCTGATGGCCAACATCGGCGTGGACTCGCAGTTCACTGATTTCTTGCCACGCAACGTGTCGCTGAAAGGCGACGCCCTCACCCTTGACGGCACCACCCGACTTGGAGCGGTGACGCGGTTGCAGTTTCTTGAGGACATCACGGCCTACGATGGAACGTTTCGCGCCGTGAACCCGGCGCAGATTTTTGTTCAGGCCGACGCTGACAATCTGGAGCAACTGCGCGTGCGCGATCAGATTCGCCATCTCAACTTCGGACCGCCCCAAGAGCACATCTACGGGATGGTTGAGGCCGAGCGACAGCTGCCAGGAGCATTCTCTGTCTTGGTGCGCGGTCGGCTGCGTCAGCATTTCAACGCTGCCGACGTCGACATGTTTCGCACCAATTTCTACGAGGCGGGGGCTGGCCTGACCTGGAATCCAGGTTTCGCCTTCGATGCGGGGGTCGAGCTCGTCGGCGGCGTCGTCGATTCCGGTGCCCAGGACGGACGCGCCTATGACCTCAACGCCGAGGGCGTCGTCAGCTATCTTGAGCCCCGTACGTGGATCAAAAGCACGCTGCTCGAAGGCAGATTGTCAAACCTGACCGAGGTCTTCATCCGCCGCAGCGACATCCAGACCAAGGAATTGGCGGCCAATGGCCAGTGGGGCGGGGCCCTGGCGACCACCACGCGCTACGACATCGTTGACGCCTGGTCAGTCTCTCTGCGCCTCGACGGCGACGCCTTGTCACCCATCGACAGCCTCAATGCCAGCTATTACCTCGGAGCCCTTGTGGCCACGACGGTCCGTTTCTGAAGGCATTTGCCGCGAGATTGTTCGGGAGAGCACCATCGATGCCCAACGTGACGACGAAGTTCAACCTCGCACCTCTTGGCTGGTCGGCCGTGGCTGCGGCTTTATTGGTCGCCGTCGCCGTCGGATTCGGCGCCGGTGGTGCTGAGGCCCAGGGTCCCGTCAAGCAGGCAGCGCCTCAGGTCATCGACACCTCAAGCCCTTTTTCCCACGATCACCACATGGACGCCGTCAAGGTCGGCAAGGCCATGAGCTGCAACAGCTGCCACGAGATGGTCGCGGCCAGCGGGCAATGTCCAAAGGCAGAGGTGCGCTTCCCCACGCACCAAGCCTGCGCGGGCTGCCATACCGCCAACTTCTACACGCAACCCCTGACCATCTGCGTCAACTGCCATAAAAGCGCCTCGTTTTCGGCGAACAACCCGCTGAAGGAGCTGTCTCGCCAAGTGACGCCGCGTCGGGCCGAGTTCAGCCACCAGAGCCACGCAGGCAACTCGTGCACCAAGTGCCACGCCTTGCAGAAGGGCGGCATTTCTGTCGCTCATCCAAGCCATCCCAACTGCTGTGAGTGCCACACGCAGCCCGAGCTCCTCCCGCAAATGACGAGCTGCGAGGCCTGTCACTCCGCCGCCAAGAACGCTGGCCGGCCTGCGTCCAAGATCCACGGCTTCAGCCACAAGGACCACAACACGGACCCTCGCAACGGCGCGTCCACCGAGTGCAAACAATGCCACACCAACACCGAACAGGCGTCGTCGCTGCGCGGCATCCAGGCACCGCCGATGTCGTCGTGCGTCTCCTGCCATGACGGTTCGAATCCAAGCGCCCCCCATCCGTCCATCCCCAATGCCAACGGCTCGGGCGCATTTCACTTTTCGTCGTGCTTGAGATGTCATTTGCCCGGCTCGATCCAAAATGTGCCGCTTCCGCCCGGGCATCCGACGGACGCTCCTCCCGAGGGCGCCATCCAATGACTACCGCTGTCTTGTTCAACCAATCGTCTGATGACGTCTTCGCAAGGGGAACCCCATGAGCCGACTCCTGAGGCCCGTGAAGAATCTGTGGCCGTTGTTGCTGGTCGTTGCCATCGCTGTGGTGGCGTCGGCGTCGTTGGCCACCATCCGGGTCAAGGTCCAGGGCGAGAGCGTTGAGGCTTTGGCCGAGCGCTACTACGGCGACATGCGCAGAGCCGCCGTGATTCGAGCGGCCAACAAACTCGACGACGGCGACCAACCCGCCGATGGCGCATTCGTCAAGATCCCGGGTCCCACGGTGCACACCGTGACGGCGGGGGAGACCCTGCAAAAAGTGGCGGATCGCTTCTTGTCCGGCGACGGCGCCGCTGCGTTGCTCGCCGAGGCCAACGGCATGGCGTCCAATGCCGGCGTCAAGCCCGGCCAGGTGCTCACAGTCTTTGCGGAAGTTGAGGTTCGCACCAACAACCGCAGCGCCGAAGACCTCGCCGCAGTCTACCTTGGTGACGCCAATCTCGGCGCCCGCCTTCGTCGCTATAACGGCGTCAAAGACGGCGCCAAGTTGCCAGGCAAGACCTATATTCCGCTGATGGGTCTCGAGCCCAACGCCAGCGGCGGTGCTGTCGCCGGAGCGCCGACGACGCCGGCGACGCCGGCCACGCCGGTGGTGATGAAGCCGGTGGTGGCGCCGGCGGTCGTGGCGCCGGCGGTCGTGGCGCCGACGGTGGTGGCGCCGGCGGTCGTGGCCAAGCCGGCAGTGGCGGTGGCAGCGCCGACGCCCGTCACAACCGTCCCCGTGGGAGGCACCAACCAAGAATACCCCGTGACCAGCAAACTCGCATCGCTGACGGGTTTCAGCCACGCGATTCACGCGCCGCTCCAAGTCTCGGGACAGCCGGTGAACTGCCTCACCTGCCACGCCCATGCCGACGCCAACGGCTACGCGGTTGTTGCTCCCACGCAGCAGCAGTGCCTGCTGTGTCATCGCCAGTCAGACGTCATGCCTCCGGCGTTGCGCAAGGGCCAACTCAAGCGCTTGCCCCTGCCGATGAATCATAAGTTGCACGTTGGCGACAACCAGATTGATTGCACGGTCTGCCACGTCCATGAGCCCGACCGGCCTCTTGGCATCGTCACCCAGGGTCACGAGGCGTGCTCGGTGTGCCACACCCAGGGGGCCACGCCACCGTACGTGGTCGGCGATCCTCAGGGCCTCTCCTGCAAGGCGTGTCACGGGGAAATCGAGGAGGAACCCATCAGCAAGGAAAGCCAGCGCTACCTGCGGAAACATATGCTGCGGCCTTTCGGGCGCGTCGGCGACGTCAGCTTCACGCACATGACCCACGGGACCTTCTCGACGGGCGGTGCTCCCGCTGGCGACGGCCCCGTGATCAACTGCCGCGCTTGCCACGCCGATGCCTGGGAGGCGGAGACGAAAGAAGAGATCACCAAGGTTGGTATGCAGGGGTGCCTTGAATGCCACCGCCAGGCCAACGCGGTCGGCTTGCAGCCGCCCGAGTCTTGTGCGGGCTGTCACCTTCATCATCGCCAGGGCCATATGCCCCAAAACGAATTGATCATGACCAACAAGCCGCTGGACCACACAGCGTTCTTTCGTCGTTCCCATGCCGAGGCTGCCCGCACCAATACGGCCATGTGCGCGTCTTGCCACCAGGGCACCGATCCTCAGGACGGCAATCGCTGCGATACGTGCCACATGGTCATGAAGCCCCGTGACCACACCGCCGGCTTTCGCGACCGCGTCCATGGGCGGCAGGCTCAGGTTGACCCAGCTCGCTGCACCACCTGCCATCGCGCCGAGCGCTGCGAGTCGTGTCACCGCGAGGTGCCCAAGAGCCATTTCCCCCTCAATGCCTGGGTTGAAAAAGGGGTGCACGCGTCGCGTGGTCGTATGGAACTCAGCTCCTGTATGACGTGCCATCGCTTTGAACAGACCTGCGCCCGTTGTCACACTGCGGTACAGAAATAGTCGCTTCTGGGTCACAGCCTCGCTGCGACCCAGGAGTCCACCGGGCCAGGTTCCGGTGAGCCCATCCGGCAGAAGAGGCCCACGCCATGACCGCGCATCTCGCTGACGAATGGACTGCCCTGCTGAAGCAGGTCCCCTTCCTGAGCATGCTTCCCGACGCTGTCATTCGGGAGAAACTCATCATGGGGAAGATTCCCCAGGCCGAGGTGCCGGCGTCCCTCGTCGAGCTCGCCATAGGCGACTATGTGATCCGCGAGGGCGAGTTCGGTGACACGTTCTACCTCGTGTTGAACGGCACGTTTGGCGTCGAAGTCTGGAACGACGACGGCGTACCGGTGCAAGTGCAAACCATTCAGCGGGGCTCGTATTTCGGCGAGATGGCGATGATTGGACGTGGCATGCGCACGGCCAGCATCAAGGCATTGACACCCAACTGTCAGGTCCTTGAGGTCTACAAGGGGCCCTTCGACCGCATGTTGAAAGAGGACAAGACCGGCGGGCTCAAGAAGCAGCTCGACGAGCTCTACGCCCGTCGCACCATCGAGAAGTTCCTGCGGGACAATGAATTCCTGCGCGAGGTTGCCGAGGTCGACAAGAAGCTGATGGTCGACACGGCCAAGCTGCTGCGCTTTGAAGCCATGGCCGACGTCTACAAGGCGGGGGCGGCGGCGACGTCGTTCTACTTGGTACGGCAGGGGTTTCTGAAGGCCTGGCGCATGGAGGGTGATAGCGAGAGCATCCTCGCCTACCTCCGCGACAAAGACTTCTTCGGTGACCTCGAGCTCGTCGAGGGCCGCGCCCGCACGGCGACGGTGACGGCGATGGAGCCGGTCGAAATCATCGAGCTGCCCCGCTCGGTTTTTGCCGGCCTGTATCAGCGCTATCCCCACGTCATCAACGCCTACCGGAAATACGACCTCGACGCCCGCGCCAATGCTGCCGCCGGCGGTGCCGCAGCACCGTCCAAGACCGGCATGTTGTTCACCGCCGACCTCATCGGTCTCGGCGTCGCCCAGGCTCGCTCGGCCTTGATCATCGACATGGACCTCTGTGTTCGCTGCGGCAATTGCGTGCAGGCCTGTACGGACCTGCACAACGGCTACTCGCGGCTGATCCGTCGAGGCAAGAAGCTCACGCGTCGCGAGAAATCCACCAACGCCCTGCAGAACCTGTTCTTCCCCAATTCGTGCCTGCATTGCCGCACTCCCGACTGCATGGCGCCGTGCCCCGTGGGCTCGATTGCCCGCGACAAGGACGGCGAGGTCTACATCAAGGACCACTGCGTCGGCTGCGGCGGCTGCGCCAAGGCTTGCGAGTTCGGCAACATCTCCATGGTCATTGTCGGCGACAAGAAGGCCGCCAAGCCCAAGCGCGCCGCCAGCAAATGCGACATCTGTCGCGGCTACGACGCCCCCAACTGCGTCTACAATTGCCCGCAGGGCGCCATCATCCGCATCGACCCCAACGAATACTTCGACGAACTCCAGCGCAGCGGCCCCGACCTCGTATCGATGGCCAAGGGCTAGAAAATGCCCATCTGGTTCAACCCGTTCGCGTCGCTCGTCAGGTCAGAGAAGCCTCCTCCGCCGCCGGTCCCATCGGTCCCATCGGTCACCGTCCCGCCCGCGCCGGCGCCTCTCGCGTCTGTCACCCAGGCTGGCTTATTTGATACCAGCGCCCTCGTCACCGACGGGCCTCTTGTCCAGCTTCGTCAAGCGGCTCCGCCTGTCAACGTCAGTGAGCTTTCCACCAACGATCCCCGCAACAACGGCGTCGTCTACAAGAGCGTCAGCGGTCGCGGCGTGCGCCTCAACCACGGTGCAGTCATCGAAGGCAGTGTCGACTTCGGTGGCCTGCAACCAAACTATGTCATCGACCTGAAACACCCCCGTCTGCAGCGATTGCTCGGCGCGGCCCGCTCCCTGAATGCGCCGACGCTGTCGTTTGAGCATCGGATTCGCGAGGTCGTGGATCTCGTTCAAAGGACCCTCACCCAGGGGGCCTATGACGCCCCGGGGTACCTGCACCTGCTCAACACCAACAGGTCCACGCGCACAAACATCACCCTTGGAGATTATCTCACCCAGGGGGTCGGTGTCTGCCGGGAGAACGCCCTGTTGACCCACCTCGCCCTTCTCGAGGCTGGCGTCGACAGCGAGTACCTCTATTGCAGCGCCACCCAGGGGGGCATCGCCGAAGACCACGCCGTCGCGTTGGCTGTGGACGAGCAGGGGCGCAAGGTCGTCGTCGACAGCTACAACCGCAATTTCCACGGTTTTTTCCTCGACGACCTGCTGCGTGCCGGGGGCAGTCAGGCCACCGATCAACGCCTGCGAGCGCGCAAGCAGCCGTCGATGTTTGGTTGTGCACTGACGGTGGCTGCGTATCCCGTGTACTGGATCCCGGTCCGGGCCCTGTTGGCGCCGCTGCCACCCATGCCGCCGATCGATGATTTACGCGATTTCCGTGTGGTTCGTCCTGCCATCTCATGACGCTGGCGTGCCTCGCTTCCCTGAGGTGGTGACAGCGGGGCGATGGTGGAGGATAAACAACGTCCAATGACAGCCACGACTGCACCCGCTCCCGGCGCCAATTCTGCTCCCCAGACAGAGCGTCCGGCGCCATCGCCGACGGCCAAGAAGCTCTCGCAAAAGACGCTGAAGGCGAAGGAAACCCGCTGGGACAAACGCGCGGCGTGGTTCATGGCGTTTGTCACTGCCGTCATCGTCGTCGGCTTGTGGGTCCTGTCAGCGTATGTGTGGGACAAGCCCCCCCACGGTCGCGGACCCCAGGGTGATACTCCGGTCGGCTACGCACTCGGCGTCTTGACCCTCGTGCTGTACGGCGTCGTCGCGGCCTACTCGATGCGCCACCGCAAGCGGGTCCAGAAGCGAGCCATGACCCGTACCTGGATGGAAGTCCACCTCGCCTTCGGTCTGGTCGCCGGTCTCGCTGCGGTGCTGCACTCAGGGCCGCGCCTGCTGTCGGCGGCTCCGTTGCACGGCGCGTTTCTCGTCGCGTGGTTGTTGTTGATCGGGACTGGGTTTCTGGGGAAAATCATCAGCGTGGTCGTGCCCAGGCGCCTGACCCGCATCGAAGACGAAGCCCTGCTCGCCGAGGACGTCACCGAGAAGCAGGTCGCCATGCGGAAGGAAATCGAAGAGCTCCTGCAGGCCAATCCCGAGCCCGCTTTCGTGGCCTACGCCAACGTTGCCGCGCCAAAGGCCATCAAGAACCCCCAAAACTATGGCAAGCGCCGAATGCGTCGCCATGACGTCATCGATGAGGTCTGGGAAAAGACCAACGGGTCGACAGCTGTTCCGGCTGACAAACACGACACCGCTCGACGCATTGTCACGTGTCTGGTCGAAGAACGCTTCCTTGAGCAGATGCAGGGCTATCACTGGCTGCTGCGTTCCTGGGTGCCCATTCACGTTGCGCTGACGACGTTGTGCTTTCCGTGGCTTATCGTCCACGTGGTGACCGTTTTCCTGCTGTAGCCGGTCTTGCGTGTGAGAGCCGGCCTGGTCTACGGCTCATCCGCCTCGTTCCAGCAACCATTCCAGCCGTCTCGTCGAGGGTCAGCGTGACTTCGGTGCCAAGGTGCGGGATAAAGCAGAGCCGCAGCGCCGACGAACACGTCGGCCACCGGCATGCCGGCGGCTGCGCCGCTCAGCGAGGTCGAGATGTTTGCGCTCAAGGTCGTCGACGGACTCTCCACGGGGATTGAGATCCCGCTTCGTCAAAACGGCTCTGTCAGCATCGGCCGCGCCGCCGACGCCGACGGCCAGATTGAGGACGGCCTGTGCTCTGGTAAACACTTCGAGGTCGAGTGGAGCGAGACATCGGGCATCCTCGTCAAGGATCTCGGTTCGCTCAACGGCGTCTTCGTCAACGGCGAGCGCGTCAAGGAACCCAGACGCATCAAGCGCGGCGACTTCGTGCAGGCCGGCACCACCCTGATGGAAGTCGCCGTCGCCTCCCAGCAGGCTGGCACCGAGGTCCGCGCTTCTGATCGAGCCCCCGCCCTCAAGGGCTCCGCGACGATGATGATGTCGGCCGCCGACATGCAAGACGCCATCGCTCGGACCCGCGCCGAAGCCCGCGTCAAACAGAAGGACATGGGCCGGACTGTTGTCAAGACCCAGATGCTGGACCGCAGCGACATCGCCAAGCTGATGGCGGAGGCTCCCACGGGCGCCGCCAAAACCATGATCCTGCAGGCGCTGCCCCAAGACCTCATCGCGACGGCCAACCAATCCGGCCTCACGATGCTCAGCCAGCTCTTGCAGGCGACACCGGCCGAATCGCCCGCGGTGTTGCTGGTCAAGAAGGGGTCGTCGATCACGCCCCACGCCAAAAGCACCGTCACCATCGGTCGCGACGCCCGCAATGACATTCCCCTCGTCACCGACGACGTCTCTGGCGGTCACACCCGCATCGTGCGCGAGCCCTCTGGTCGCTTTGAGGTCATCGACGAGGGCTCCACCAACGGCACCTACGTCAACGGCAAGCGCGTGGTGCGCCAGTACCTCAACAACGGCGACGCGCTGCAGATCGGCCAATGGGTCGCCACCATCGCCTTGCACGGCACGCGCCTGGCGATGGAGTTGAGCCGCGAAGGCATCAAGGTCCAGGACAAGGGTGGGGCGATCAAGGTCATCAAGGCCGACGCCGTCGGGGCCAAGGAGTGGGACCCGCTCTACCGTGAGCGTCAGAAGAACGTGAAGGTCGACTACAAGCGCGACCGCGAGGCCATGCTCGCCAAGAAAAAGAAGGGCAAGAGCGCCGACGACATCGCCTTCACCGCCACCTCCGACACCCAACGCAAGGTGCTCAAGGGACGGCTGGCGTGGGCCGGCGTCGTCATCTCGCCGATCGTCGTCCTCGTCGTGCTGGCCGCCACCCGCCTGGATGCCCTCGCACCCGGCGCCGTCGGCGCCCACCATGCGAGCCCCGAATTCACCACCAAGGCCAAAGCGGCCAATGAGGGCCACGGGGGCGGCCTTGGCGCCCTTGGCGACAAGGTGTCATGCTTGGCCTGCCACAAGGGTGGCTCGGTCTCGGACGCCACCTGCTCGGGCTGCCACGAGCAGGCGCCCACCGAGCGCCACACCACCGCCGGTTTGACCTGCTTCGACTGCCACGGCGAGCACAATGGTCGCGATTTTTCGCCGACCGCGGCCGCAAAGTTTGGCTGCGTCGGCTGTCACGCCGGCGATCCCCATGAGACCCTGGCGGCACAGGGCGGTGACAAGAGCTCCAAGCATCGGGCGCCGCTGATCAGCCAGGAAAAGCTCGCGATCGACGCCTTCGACGTCCACAAGACCCATATGTCCATCGAAGGACATTGCCTCGGCTGCCATGCCGAGGGGCTCAAGCCCGTGGCTGCCGACGCCCGCAAGACGTGCGGCACGTGCCACGCCCAGGCCAAGCCCGAGCCCGACTCCTGCGTCACGTGCCACAACCAGCACCCCAAAGGCGACGAGCTCCTTGCGTACCTTTCCACACCTGTCACCCCCGAAGACCGCCTGAAGGCTGCTCGCATTGATCCGGGCAACCTCTCGATTTTCCTCGCTTTGGCGCTGGGGATGTTCCTGCCCATCACCGTCATTGGCCTCATCAAACCCCGGGAACGCAGCGACGACGACGAAGTCGTCGAGGAGATCGGCGGTGCCAAGGCCGCAGGTCCAGCCGCAGGTCCGTCGCCCGCTGCAGCGGCCCCAGCGGCGCCTCCCGGTGGCGCGGCGCCCCCGGCGTCGCCACATTCCGCCGCCCCCGCAGCCCCTCCTCGTCCGCCTGCGCCGCCGGTCGCGTCGCCGCCGCCAGCGCCGATGCCAGCGCCGCCGCAAACGCAGGCGCCGATGCCAGCGCCGCCGCAAACGCAGGCGCCGATGCC